>JASLDQ010000361.1 GCA_030151505.1 Chromobacteriaceae bacterium | reverse complement strand
TGCAAGTCTGATGCTGCCGCTAAACCGCTAAACCGCTAAACCGCTAAACCGCTAAACCGCTAAACCGCTAAACCGCTAAACGCCTGAGCCACGGCTGTCGCCATATCCCGGTCATCGTTGCCTGGTCGGGATGCCCCGGCGATGCGGCTGACGACGCTCAGCGGCGCGCGAGACAGTTGCGGTAGCGCCAGTCCACCCGGTTGGCGAACCATTCGGTCGTCAGCTTGCGGGTGATCTTGGGGCTGTGCAGCTGGATGCGCGGCATGGTTTCGCGCGCCACCCGTCGGCCGGCCTTCTGGTCCGCCAGCGCGAACACGCGCTGGAACAGCTGTGTCTGCTCGAAGCCGTACACCTTCTCCTGGCGCAAGTCGCGGTTGATTTCGGCCTCGCTCATCTTCAGGCGACTGCTCAGGCTGCGTAGCACGCGCTGGGTGCTGCTGGTGTCGCCCGATGGGGCGCCGTTGGGCGCGTAGTTGAGCAGGTCGCCGTCCAGATCCAGCCCGGTGCCGGTCAGCCAGGCGACCGCCTGCTGGAAGGCGGCGTTGCGGCTGGAGTGGCGGCCGGCGTTGAAGTCGGCGAAGCGGTAGCGCATTTCGGTGTAGGACACCGGGTAGTCGAGCAGGATGGCGGTGCCGAAATACACGCCGCCGCGGCGGGTGAACACCTCGTCGCGCAGGCCATGCGTCATGCGGTAAGGATAGGCTTTCTGTCGGACCTGCTCCTCGGCGAACTGCACGCTAACCTGCATCGGCCCGCCGGTGCGGATCGGGTTCTTCATCGCCAGCTTGTCGCCGATCATCGGCACCGTGCCGACCATTTCCTCGTACAGCAGGTTCAGCTCGCGCTCGGAGCGGACCTTGTCGATGCGCTCCTTGTAGCTGCGGCCGTCCTTGGACGGCACCATCAGCGCGGTCTTGACCGCGAACAGCGGCACGCCGTAACGCCCGGCCTTCTCCTCGATCGCCTTCCATACGATCTTGTCCATGCCCGGCACCGGCGCGTCGGCCTGCCAGCCCGATTCCTGCTCGATCACCGCCGCCACCGCGCAGAAGTTCTCGGCGGTATACGGCAGGCGCAGCGCGGTGAAGGCGCCGAGCATGTCCTGGTTCCAGCCCTTGCGGTCGCGGATCTTCGGCGGCAGCAGCCGGTCGAGCAGGGCGCGGCCCTGCGCCTCGGTCAAGGCGGCCGGCTTGGGGGGCGGCACGACCACGACCGATGATGGCGGTGTCACGGCCGGCATCGGCGGCGACAGCGATTCGACCGGCTCGGCCGGGAGCTCCGGCGCGACGATGGGGCCGGCATCGACCGGTGGCTTGAGGGGGGCTGGGGTGGCGCAGCCCGCCAGAAGGGCGGACAGCAGCAGGGCGGAAATGGGGAGACGGGCGTGCACGGTGGTCGGCATGATGGAAAAAACCGGCCAAGGGTAGGCCCAGACCCGGAGGGTGGCAAGCACCGCCGCGCCGCCGCGCAAAGGGCGGTGACGTCGGGCGACAAGGTTGGTGGCCGGCTTGTTCAGCTTGGTGGCGCGAGGCGCGACAGCCGGCGGGCGATGGGCCGGGATGCGAAGGCTTTGCGCGCGGCGGCGAGGACGTGAGGGCTGCGGACAGATGACGCGGCCCGGCTACGTCTCCTGTCCAAGACATGGGTTCCGGCCATCCGGGCCACGACGACGGTGTTTAGCTTCGCTGGTTTGGCGGTCTCGTGAGCGCGGCACCATCGCGCCGCGATCGACTCAGCGTTTTGCCGCGGGCGCGCGCGCCAGCATGGCGACGACGCCGGCCACCAGTCCCCAGAAGGCCGAACCGACCCCGAACAGCGTCACGCCCGAGGCGGTGACGAGGAAGGTGATCAGCGCCGACTCGCGCTCGTGTTCGTCGCGCAGCGCGCTGGCCAGCCCGTTGCCGATGGTGCCGAGCAGGGCGAGGCCGGCAATCGCCAGCACCAGCTCCTTGGGGAAGGCGGCGAACACCGCGCTGACCGTGGCGCCGAACAGGCCGATCAGCAGGTAGAAACCGCCGGCGGCGATGGCGGCGGTGTAGCGCCGGGCCGGGTCTTCGTGCGCCTCGCGCCCCATGCAGATGGCGGCGGTGATCGCGGCGAGGTTGAGCGCAAAGGCGCCGAACGGCGCCAGCACCAGCGTGGTCACGCCGGTCAGGCCGATGATCGGCGAGATCGGCGCCTGATAGCCGGAGGCGCGCAGCACTGCCACGCCGGGAATGTTCTGCGAGGCCATCGTCACGATGAACAGCGGCAGCGCCACGCCGATCAGGCTGCTGGCCGAAAAGGCCGGGGTGGTCCACACCGGCTGCGCCAGCTGCATCGTCACGCCGTCCATATGCAGCAGGCCTTGCGCGGCGGCGATGACGATGCCGACGGCAAGCGCGGCGATCACTGCATAGCGCGGCTGCAGCCGGCGCATGGCCAGATAGGTGACGAACATCGCCAGCACCAGCGCGAACTGGGTCTTGAGCGACACGAAGGCGTCCAGCCCGAAGCGCAGCAGCACGCCGGCGAGCATGCCCGAAGCCAGCGACACCGGAATGCGCTTCATCGCCTTTTCGAACGCGCCGCTGAAGCCGGCCAGCGCGATCAGCGCCGCCGACACGATGAAGGCACCGATCGCCTCGGCCATCGGCACACCGGCGGCGCTGGTGATCAGCATGGCCGCGCCGGGGGTGGACCAGGCGGTGACGATGGGCACGCGGTAGCGCAGCGACGGCAGGATGCAGGTCAGCCCCATGCCGAGGCCGAGCGCCCACATCCACGACGCGGTCTGCGCCGGCGTGGCGCCGAGGGCGGCGGCGGCCTGAAAGATGATGACGGCCGAACTGGTGAAGCCGACCAGCACGGTGACGAAGCCGGCAATGATGGCCGAGGCGGAAAAGTCTTTGAGCAGGGACATGGGGGCAACCAAAGGGTGAAAGACGGGCGAGCCGGGCGGCCCGCCGGAACAAAAGATCAGGCGTTTTCCGTCCAGTCGAATTCGAGCTGGTGGGCGGTCCGCTCGGCCAGCGCGCGCCCCGCGATCCGTTCGACCAGATGCAGGCTCATGTCGATGCCGGCGGAAATGCCGGCCGAGGTGACGATGCGTCCTTCGTCGACCCAGCGGCGTTCCGCCTGCACGGCGAGGCCGGGAAAGGCGCGGCGCAGGTCGTCGATGTCTTCCCAGTGGGTCGTGACCGACCGGCCCTGCAGCAGCCCGGCCTGGGCGAGCAGGAAAGCGCCGGTGCAGACCGAGGCCGTGATTTTCGCCTGCGCGGCGGTGCGCTGCAGCCAGTCGCGCATGTCGGTATTGTCGAGCTCGGCAGTAACCACGCCACCGGGGATGATCAGCAGGTCGACCGGCGGATGCGCGCCGAACAGGTAGTCGGACTGCACGCTCAGCCCGGCCCGGGCGCGGACGGTGGTGCTGCGGTGGCTGACGGTGAACACCTCGAACGCCGGCGGGGCGGCGGCGTCCTGACGCTGCCGCACGCGGGTGGCCGTGGTGAAGACTTCGTACGGGCCGGCGAAGTCGAGCACTTCGACAGTGTCGAACAGGTAGATGGCGACGCGGCAGGGGCCAGGCATGGGGATTCCCGGAGGATGAGACAAAACGCTTTACCATACCATTGGCTTGGAAAAGCGGGGAAGCTGCAAAAACGGGCTTCCCCTTCTTTTAGCAGGGTCTTTGGCGGGATTATCCCGAGGCAAATCAAGCACTTCATGCCGCTGTCGGGCAAATCTGGCACAATGCGCGGCTTGTCTTGAAGTTGTTTCGCCATGACCCTCCCGAATTCCAGCCCGACCCCGATCTTTTCCTGGCCCAAACACTGGGCGAACAGCGGCGAACCCGCGCCCTTCCTGCCGATGAGCCGCGCCGAAATGGACCGGCTCGGCTGGGACAGCTGCGACATCATCATCGTGGTCGGCGACGGCTATATCGATCACCCGAGCTTCGGCATGGCGCTGATCGGGCGGCTCTTGGAAGCGCAGGGTTTTCGCGTCGGCATCATCGCCCAGCCGGACTGGCATTCGGCCGACGACTTCCGCGCGCTGGGACGGCCGAACCTGTTCTTCGGCGTGTCGGCCGGCAATATGGATTCGATGATCAACCGCTACACCGCCGACAAGAAACCGCGTTCGGACGACGCCTACACCCCCGACGGCGCCGGCGGCCGCCGCCCGGACCGCGCGGCGGTGGTGTATTCGCAGCGCTGCCGCGAGGCCTATCCCGGCGTCGACGTGATGCTGGGCGGCATCGAGGGCAGCCTGCGCCGCATCGCCCAGTACGACTACTGGAGCGACAAGGTGCGCCAGTCGGTGCTGGCCTATTCCAAGGCCGACCTCCTGCTGTTCGGCAACGCCGAGCGCGCGCTGGTGGAAGTGGCGCAGCGCGCCGCGCGCGGCGAGCGGCTGGGGCAGATGCGCGACATCCGCGGCACCGCCTTTATGGTGCCGCACGGCTGGATGCCGGAAGGCGGCGACTGGGAAGAGGCCGACTCGACCACCGTCGACGTGCCCGGCCGTGTCGACCCGCATCCCAACCCCTACGCCGACGAGAGCGAGATGCAGGCCGCGCCTGCCGCCGATCCGGCGGCCCCGCAGCCGATCCGCATCGTGCCGGCGGCCGAGCGTGTCGCCGCCCGCCGCGCCGCCCGCGCCAGAACCGTGGTGCGCATTCCCGCCTACGAGGCGGTCGCCTACGACCCGGTGCTGTACGCCCACGCCAGCCGCACCCTGCATCTGGAATCCAACCCCGGCAACGCCCGCGCGCTGGTGCAGCAGCACGGCGAGCGCGACGTGTGGATCAACCCGCCGCCGATTCCGCTCACCACCGAGGAGATGGACTACGTGTTCGGCCTGCCGTACGCGCGCAATCCGCATCCGGCCTATGGCAACGCCCGTTTTCCGGCGTGGGACATGATCCGCTTCTCGGTCAACATCATGCGCGGCTGCTTCGGCGGCTGCTCCTTCTGCTCGATCACCGAGCACGAGGGCCGCATCATCCAGAGCCGCAGCGAGGAATCGATCCTGAAGGAGATCGAGGACATCCGCGATAAGACCCGCGGTTTCACCGGCCACATCTCCGATCTGGGCGGGCCGACCGCGAACATGTACCGCCTTGCGTGCAAGGACCCGAAAATCGAGTCATCCTGTCGCCGCCTCTCCTGCGTATTCCCCGGCATCTGCGAAAACCTCGGCACCGACCACGGCCCCTTGGTGCAGCTCTACCGCAAGGCGCGCGCGCTGCCCGGCGTCAAGCGCATCACCATTGGTTCGGGCGTGCGCTACGACCTTGCCGTGCGCTCGCCCGAATACATCAAGGAGCTCGCCGCCCACCACGTCAGCGGACTTTTGAAGATCGCACCGGAGCACACCGAGGAAGGCCCGCTCAACAAGATGATGAAGCCGGGCATCGACACCTATTACCGCTTCAAGGAGTTGTTCGAGCGCTACTCCAAGCAGGCCGGCAAGAAGCAGTACCTGATCCCGTACTTCATCGCCGCCCACCCCGGCACCAGCGACGAGGACATGGTGAACCTCGCGCTGTGGCTCAAGGACAACGGCTTCAAGCCCGACCAGGTGCAGTCCTTCACCCCGACGCCGATGGCGCTGGCGACCACCATGTGGCACACCGGCCGCAACCCGCTGAAGAAGCTCGGCCGCAGTTCCGAGAAGGTCGACGTGATCAAGGACGGCTACCGCCGCAAGCTGCACAAGGCCTTCCTGCGCTACCACGATCCGGCCAACTGGCCGCTGCTGCGCGAGGCGTTGTACGACATGGGGCGGGGCGATCTGGTCGGCAACGGCCCGCGCTGCCTCATTCCGGCCGATGACCGGGGCGGCCATCCCCGCGCCCGGCCGCAACCGGAGCGGGCGTTCCACCACGCGCCGCCGGTGCGCCAGCCGGGCAAGCCGCGCGGCAAGGGCCAAGGCTCGCGCGGGCAGGCGGCCAGCCGCCCCGCGCCGTCCGGCAAGCCGCGCGGACGCGGCTGACGGTTCGGCCGATATGCATTCGTCGCGGGGCGAGGCCGATCTCGCGCTAAACTGCTGCCGACGTCATATCGCATGACATCCCGCATCGGCCCCAATACGGAAGGCACCATGGCAACCGCACCCGAGTTTTCGCTGGACTGTGTAGATCAACATATCGTGGCCCGCTACGAGCCGGCCCCGGAGGCGGCGCCTCCCGGCAAGGCGGAGTTGCGGACCGCGCTGGCGGCCAAGGGCTGGGATGCTGCGGTGATCGACGAAATGGCGGTCATGGCGTTTTTCGAACGTTGCCAGGCGGCCACCGAGGCGGTGCAGGCCGAGATCGGCGAAGTGCGCGACGGCAGCGTGACGGTGGAAGTCGACAGCGACGGGATGGCGGCCTGGCTGACCCTCGTGCCGCCGCGCGGCGGCAAGGCGGTGTCGGCCGCTGAGGTCCGCGAGGCGATTGTCGATCGCGGCGTTGCCCACGGCCTCAAGGTGGAGGCGCTCAAATCCGCGGTGGCGGCAGGCCGTTGCGACTCCTTGCAGATCGCCTGTGGCGAGCCGCCCGCCCCGGGCACGCGCACGCGTTTCATCAACCTGCTCGACGAAGCGGCGCCCGCCGCGCTGACCGAGGACGACAACTCCATCGTCGACTACCGCAATATGGGCAAGCTCGAACTCGTCAGCACCGGGACCGCCCTGATGCGGCGGATTCCCGCCGTGCAGGGCCTGCCGGGCAAGGATGTGCTGGGCCGGCCGGTGCCGCCGGTGCCGGTGGCCGATCCGCCGTTCGCCTCCGGGCTCGTCGGGGTCGAAATCGACCCGGGCAACGCGGAGCTGTTGCGGGCCACCATCGACGGCGCGCCGTCGTTTCTGGACAAGGGCGTCAACGTCAAGTCGCTGGTCGACGTGGCCGAGGTCGGACTGGATTCCGGCAACATCGCCTTCGACGGCACCTTGCACGTCAAGGGCGACGTGCGGGCGGGAATGAAGGTGCAGGTCGGCGGCGATCTGGTCGTGGCCGGCACCGTCGAGGCGGCCGAGATCGTGGCCGGCGGCAATGTCACGGTCAAGGGTGGCATCATCGGCAAGGCCGGCAGCACCGATACGGCGTCGATCCGCTGTCGCGGTTCGGTGCAGGCGCGCTTCATCGAAGCCGCCCACATCGTCGCCGACGGCAATGTGCAGGCCGAGCGCGGCATTCACCAGTCCGACGTGTCGTCCGGCGACAGCATTCTGGTCGGCAACAACGGCGTCATCGGCGGCGGCCGCGTCAGTGCCCTGCATTCCATCCGCGCAGGTTCGCTCGGCCTGCCCGCCGGCATTCCGACCCTGCTGCAGGCCGGCACCCAGCCGGCCTTGCTGGCCGAACGCGACGACATCGAACGGCAGCGCAAGGCCAAGCTGGACGAATTCGGCAAGTTGCTGCAGATCGTCACGTTCTGCGAGCAGCACCCGGAAAAGGCCAACCCGGAAACGCTGGACAAGGCCCGCCGCACGCTGGGCAAGCTTCGGGGCGAGCAACGGGAACTGGACGGCCGGCTGGCCGACATTCAGGACCGCTTGACGGTCGCCGCCGGCGCGCTGATCGAGGCCACCCGCCATATCCATCCGGGCGTGCAACTGCAGATCGGCCAGCGCCGGCTTGTCGTTGACGAAGAACGTCGCGGCGGCAAGGCAGTGCTGAAGGGGATGCAGGTCGTCATTGACTAGGTGGCCGGCTCGGCGCCTGTAGCGCCGTACGAACCGGCGACACCCCGTCGTCGGGCTTTCTGGTGCCCTCCATCGTGTTGAGGAGTCATGACCGGGCAAACGTCACAGGGACGATCAGGGTGGTCATGGCGCGCGCGGGCTTGAGGCTCCAGGCCTGACCGCCATGCCTATGCCCCGGTGCGATTTCACCCTCCGCGCAACTGAATGTTCACATCGTCGGCCGGCCCGTTGACTGTCTCCGCCGTGGCAACCGCCGCGAGCGCTTCAAGCCATGCTGGCGGCCATTGCTAAACACGACTGTTCCACAACGCTACTCGCGACGGTGTTCACCTCCGGCCGTGGTCAACCGGCCGGATCTGCCGCGGCGCGGGTCGAAGGCTGTCGCCGGCACCGAGGCAACGGTGCCCCTTTCCGACAACCCGGCGGGCCAATTCCGTCGGAGACAACGGCGCGGCAATTGGAGTAGCGCGGGCGGCAAAGTCCGGCCATCGCCTGGAGCAAGGTCGGAGTCCTCGCGGATGGTTATGCCTATCCTGTCTGGTATGGACCGGCTCTATCGGCGGATGGCAGGGGAGGATGGGTGGCTGGAGAAGGATTGTTCACGGGCCGCGCTGCATTGAAACCCGCGCATCCGGGCGGTCGTGCGGCGGGCGTGGCACGGGCTGGATCAATCCGCCCCTCTCCCGACACACCGCGGGCACATCGGAAGATGCGATATCGCGTAATGGCGCAGCCTGTCCGGCTGCGCCATTTTCATTGGTGGCGGGAGCCGGCCTGGTTCTTTAGCACCGGCCAGCGGTCTACCCAGCAGCAGCGATGGTCGAATTCCGGCACGACAATCACCTCGGGCGCCGCGCTGGCCGGGAAGCGGGCGGCGTAGGCACGTGCCACGTATTCGCCGACGATCGCGTCGCGTCCTCCCACATAGTGCCGCTGCGGTACCGTTTGCAGCGCGCGCCATTCGTCGGCCGGGTTCAGCGAGCCGGTCAACGGCGTCAGGCGTTGCCGGTCGGTCCAGCTCTTGTGATCGAGGTTGCCGGCAATGGTGATCAGCTGCGCCACATCCTGCCGGCGGGCGGCCACCAGCGCCGCCACCGCGCCGCCGCCGGAATAGCCGACCAGCACCAGCTTGTCCGCCCCGAACCGCTGCTTGAGCTGCCCGATGGCCCGGTCGGTAGCCCGGATCACTTCCGGGGCGAAGCGCTGGCCGGTCCAGTATTTTTGCGCGCATGTCCCTTGCTGCGTGCCGACATACTGGCAGGGGCGGGCCAGATAGGCGGCCGGGGCCGGGTCGCGCAAGGCCAGCTTCAGCCCGACCGGATTGAGCGGTGTTGGATCCAGCGAAGGGGTCGACGAGCCTATCCAGGCGAGACCGTCACCCTCCAGATACACGGTCAGGATGGGCGCGGGGCGGGGGGCGGCGGGCAGATAGGCGCGCAAGGTGAAATCGCCGGCCGGAATGTCGATTGCCTGCCAGGCGGCCGGTGCGGCCAGCTGTTGCGCCCGGTCGGCGCGCTCGCCCGGCGTCGGAACATGGGCGCAGGCCACCAGCCACAGCACCGCTGTCAGGATCAGCGCCTGGCCGTAGCGCCGTGATGACGGCGGCGGGTTGAGAAGTGAATCGCATCGCATCAGTCTTTATCCCGATATCGAATGAAAAAAGCCACGGGCATGCCCGTGGCTTCGATGGTAACGCAGCGGCGCGTCAGAAGGCCCAGCGTGCCTTGACCGAGGCGGTCTGGTTGGTGAAGCCCTCGCGGAACTCGATGTCGTAGCGGGCGCTCAGCTCGAAAGTGTCGCTGAGCTTGTTCACCAGCCCGAGGCCGCCGCGGCCGAGCCACTTGCTCGGCTCGATGCCCTTGGTGGTGAAGGCCGCCGACGGCGCCCCGGCGAAGGCCGAGGTAAGGCTCGACTGCTTGCTGAGGAAGTCGTAGCCGGCGCCGAGGTTGGCGGTCACGGTGGTGCGGTCGCTCAGCGTCTGCGACAGCTTGCCGTCCACCGCCAGGATCAGCTCCTCGGTGCGGTTGCTGTCCACGTTCAGGTTCAGCGCGCCGGCGCCGGTCTCGTTGTAGCCCTGGTCGCGGATCCGGGTGTAGTCGGCCCGGATCGACGGGGTGAACGAGGTGCGCTCGCTCAAGGCCAGGGTGTGGGCCAACCCGGTGCCGAAGTGGGCGCTCCAGCTGTCGTAGTCCGACTTGGCGGTGCGGTTGAGCCCGCCGAAGGCGATCTGGCGGTCGCCGCTGGTGCGGTGCAGGCCGACGTCGGCCTGGAAGCTCAGGTCGGTGGCCTCGGTCAGGCTGCGGCTGCCGTAGGCCACCAGCTGGTAGGTGTCCACGTCGGCGTGCTGCTGCGCCACGCTGTCCTTGCCGTCGACCTTGCTGCGGGCGTAGGCCACCGCCACGCCGAGGCGGCTGGCCTCGTTCAGCTCGGCGTCGGCGCCGACCACCAGGCCGTAGGTCTTGGCC
>JASLDQ010000316.1 GCA_030151505.1 Chromobacteriaceae bacterium | reverse complement strand
GACTGCTTCTGCCGGGTTGACAGCAGACAGGGCAACAAACACCGGTCTGGTGTCGACTTTGGATCTGTGTATCCGGCTCTGCCGGCAACATGCCTTTACAGATAGCCGAGCAGATTGGCCCCCCACAGCGCCAAGAGGCCGGTCAATGTGATCAGTTGGGCCGCACTGCCACAGTCCTTGGCTTTTTTAGCCAACGGATGATGTTCCAGCGAGGTGTGATCAACCGCAGCTTCGACCGCCGTATTGAGCAGTTCGACCACCAGCGTCAGCACATGTCCCATTACCAGCAGCGCGACTCCGGCAGCGCTGAAGCCGAAAGCGAACGACGCTGGAATGCCGATCAGCGCCAGCAATGCCACTTCGCGGAACGCCGCCTCGTCGCGCCAGCCGGCCGCCAGCCCGTCGATCGAAAAGAAAAAGGCTTTGAAAACGCGCATGCCAAGGTCCGAGTAAGGGGAATCCCGGCATTCTAGCGTCAAGCCTGCTCGCGCAGTTTTCATCCGGCAAAACGGGCTTTAACCGGTCTGTAGTTTTTCCCAGGCATCCTCGGCCACCAACCTTGTTCGTACCCGCTGTTTTCAGTCGTCATGATTGTTTAAGAAAATCAACAAAATCGACCTCATTCCACCCTCGGAAAAAACTCGCCGAAACGGCGAATTTAGTCATCATCCTGTCCCTGATTTATGCAACAATCCGCGCCGAATATTTGGGCGGCGCCCTTGTCCGCCCCGAAAGCAGGGCATGCTGGCAAAGCACCCCGTTTGTTGTGTAGTGGCATCAGGAGAAATAGTACGCCATGAAATTCCGCTTTCCCGTAGTCATCATCGACGAGGACTTCCGTTCGGAGAACACCAGCGGCCTGGGCATTCGCGCTCTGGCGCAGGCGCTCGAAACCGAGGGCATGGAAGTCGTTGGGGTTACCAGCTATGGCGATCTGTCTAGCTTTGCCCAACAGCAAAGCCGCGCGTCGGCTTTCATCCTGTCGATCGACGACGAGGAATTCGCGGATTCGACCGACGGGGCAGCCGCCGTCAACGCGCTGCGCGAGTTCGTGCAGGAAATCCGCTTCCGCAACGCCGACATTCCTATCTTCCTGCACGGCGAAACCCGAACCTCGCGCCACATTCCCAATGACGTGCTGCGCGAGTTGCACGGCTTCATCCACATGTTCGAGGACACGCCGGAGTTCGTCGCGCGCACCATCATCCGCGAGGCCAAGCACTACCTCGACGGCCTGATGCCGCCCTTCTTCCGCGCCCTCACCCACTACGCGCAGGACGGTTCCTATTCGTGGCACTGCCCGGGGCACTCCGGCGGCGTCGCCTTTCTGAAGAGCCCGGTGGGCCGGATGTTCCACCAGTTCTTCGGCGAGAACATGCTGCGCGCCGACGTGTGCAATGCGGTGGACGAACTGGGCCAGCTGCTGGACCACACCGGCCCGGTGGCGGCCAGCGAGCGTAACGCCGCCCGCATCTTCAACGCCGACCACCTGTTCTTCGTCACCAACGGCACCTCCACCAGCAACAAGATGGTGTGGCACGCCACGGTGGCGCCGGGCGACATCGTGGTGGTCGACCGCAACTGCCACAAGTCCATCCTCCACTCGATCATCATGTGCGGTGCGATTCCGGTGTTCCTGACCCCGACCCGCAACCACTACGGCATCATCGGCCCGATCCCGGCCAGCGAATTCAATCCGGAAACCATCCGCCGCAAGATTCAGGCCAATCCCTTTGCCCGCGCCGCGCTGGAAAAAAATCCGGACCTCAAGCCGCGCATCCTGACCATCACCCAGAGCACCTACGACGGCGTGCTCTACAACGTGGAGATGATCAAGGCCACGCTGGGCGACTGGATCGACACCCTGCATTTTGACGAAGCTTGGCTGCCGCACGCCACCTTCCACGACTTCTACCGCGACATGCACGCCATCGGCCGCGAGCGCCCGCGCTCGAAGGACTCGATCGTGTTCGCCACCCAGTCGACCCACAAGCTGCTGGCCGGCCTGAGCCAAGCCTCGCAGATCCTCGTGCAGGAATCCGAGCAGCGTAAGCTCGACCGCCACCGCTTCAACGAAGCCTATCTGATGCACACCAGCACCAGTCCGCAGTACTCCATCATCGCGTCGTGCGACATCGCCGCCGCCATGATGGAAGCGCCGGGCGGCACCGCGCTGGTGGAGGAGTCCATCGCCGAGGCGCTGGACTTCCGCCGCGCGATGCGCAAGGTGGATGAAGAATTCGGCGACTCGTGGTGGTTCCAGGTGTGGGGGCCGGAATATCTGGCCGAGGAAGGCATCGGCGAACGCGATGACTGGATGCTGAAGGCCAACGACCACTGGCACGGCTTCGGTGATCTGGCCGACGGCTTCAACCTGCTCGACCCGATCAAGGCCACCATCATCACCCCGGGGTTGGACGTGGATGGCGACTTCGCCGCCGAAGGCATCCCGGCCGCCATCGTTACCAAATACCTGTCCGAACACGGCGTGATCGTCGAAAAGACCGGGCTCTACAGCTTCTTCATCATGTTCACCATCGGCATCACCAAGGGCCGCTGGAACTCGCTGGTGACCGAGTTACAGCAGTTCAAGGACGACTACGACCAGAACCAGCCGCTGTGGCGCGTGATGCCGGAGTTCGTGCAGAAGCATCCGCAGTACGAGCGCGTCGGCCTGCGTGATCTGTGCGACCGCATCCACCAGATCTACAAGGACAACGACGTCGCCCACCTGACGACCGAAATGTACCTGTCGGAAATGGAACCGGCGATGAGCCCGACCGAGGCCTACGCCAAGATGGCCCACCGCGAGATCGAGCGGGTGGTGATCGACGAGCTGGAAGGCCGCATCACGTCCATCCTGCTCACGCCCTACCCGCCGGGTATTCCGCTCTTGATTCCGGGCGAGCGCTTCAACGCCACCATCGTGCGCTTCCTGCAATTCGCCCGCGATTTCAACGAGCGCTTCCCCGGCTTCGAAACCGACATCCACGGCTTCATCGTCGAGGAAGTGGACGGCCGTATGCAGTGCTTCGTCGACTGCGTGAAGGTCGAGGCGGACAAGTCGCAACGCTAGGGGCACGGACGCTGGCAACCCCGTGCGTACAGCCGGGTTCGCCAGCCCCCTCCATCAACGGCGCTCCCGGCCTGATGTCCGGCGGGCGCCGTTCGTTTTTGGCGGGCTTCCGCGTTAGAATGCGCGTCCCGTTTCTGCCGGACACCACACATGACGATCTGGGTCGACGCCGACGCCTGCCCCAATGTCATCAAGGACATTCTGTTCCGAGTCGCCAACCGCACAGCCATTCCGACCGTGCTGGTCGCCAACCAGTGGCTCAAGACCCCGCCGTCGCCGCATATCCGTGCGGTGCAAGTGCCGGGCGGTTTCGATGTGGCCGACAACTACATCGCCGATGCGGCCGTGCCCGGTGATCTGGTGATTACCGCCGACATTCCGCTGGCCGCCACCGTGGTGGGCAAGGGCGTGGCGGCCCTCAACCCGCGCGGCGAGATCTACAGCGCCGACAGCATCGGCGCGGCGCTGTCGCTGCGCAACTTCATGACCGAACTGCGCGACAGCGGCGTCGAAACCGGCGGTCCGCCGACGTTCAGCCAGGCCGACCGGCAGGCTTTCGCCCGCCAGCTCGACGGCTGGGTGCTGCGGACGCAGCGCAAGGCCTGACCCGGCGATGCCGGCCGCCAGTTCGGCAACCTCTTCCATTCCTTTCCAGCAAAGACTTCCCATGGCACTCAAAGCCACCATCTTCAAAGCCGAACTGCAAATCGCCGACATGGATCGGCACTACTACCAGGACCACAACCTCACCATCGCCCGCCACCCGTCCGAAAACGACGAACGGATGATGGTGCGTCTGCTGGCTTTCGCCCGCCACGCCAGCGAGACGCTGGCCTTCACCAAGGGCCTGTCGGACGATGACGAGCCGGACATCTGGCAGAAGGACCTGACCGGTGCGATCGAATTGTGGATCGAGCTGGGCCAGCCGGATGAAAAGCGCGTACTGCGGGCCTGCGGCCGGGCCGACCAGGTGGTGATCTACAGCTACGACGGCCGGGCCACCGAGGTCTGGTGGGACAAAATCCGCTCTCGCTTCGACCGCCTGAACAATCTCACCGTGGTCAACATTGCCGAAGAATCCAGCCATGCCCTCGCATCACTGGCCAGCCGCGGGATGCGCTTGCAGATTACCGTGCAGGACGGAACCATCTGGGTCGCCAACGGCGAGGAATCGGTGCAGGTCGAGCCGCAGATTTTGAAAGCCCCTCCCGGTTCGGGCGCTTGAATCCCTTATCTACTGGCGCGGTGGCGCGCTCTGCCGGATAATTCCGGGGTCATTTTCCGCCATCGCTTCCATGCACAGAATCATTTCCTGCCTGCTTGCCCTCAGCCTGCTGTTGAGCTGCGCTCTGGTCAAAGCCGGCAGTCCGGTAAAGCTGCCCCCGGAAAGCCAGTCGATCGAGCTGACCGACCAGCTTGATGTACTGGAAGACCCCACCGGCCGGCTCACGCCGGCCGATATCGTCTCGCCCGCCCGCGCCACAGCATTCCGTCCGCTCCCGCCCAGTCACAACAACAGCATCAACTTCGGCTACTCCGACAGTGTCTGGTGGCTGCGTCTGACTCTGGACACCACCCAGGCACAGACCGTGCATGACTGGCTGCTCGAAGCGGGCTTTCCGTCGCTCGATTCGATCTCCCTGTCTATCCCGGACCAACAGGTCTGGATACGCGAGGGAGATCTGCAGGCGTTTTCCACCCGCCAGCTTCCCAACCATAACTTCCTGTTCCCGCTGCATCTGGCTTCCGGCAAGACCCACGTCATCTACCTGCGCGTACAGTCGGCCGGCAGCCTGACCGTTCCGCTGACGCTGTGGCAGCCCCAGGCCTTCCAGCACCACAACCAGGACACCTACGCACTGCTGGCGTTGTACTACGGCATGCTGCTGGCGCTTGGACTCTATAACCTGCTGCTGTTCGTGTCGCTGCGCGACCGCAGTTACCTGGCCTACGTCGCTTTCGTGATCAGCATGGCGGTGGGGCAACTCTCGCTCAACGGTCTGGGCAATCAATATCTTTGGCCTGACTGGCCGCGCTGGGGCAACGTGGCGCTCACCTCGGGCTTTGCCGCCACCGGCTTCTTCGGCGCGCTGTTCACACGCCTGTTCCTGTCCACCCGTCGCAATGTCCCGCTGGCCGACCGGCTGATCTGCCTGCTGGCCGCCGCCTTTGCCTTTGCCGCCGTGTCGCCGGCCTTCATGCCCTACCAGTGGGCAGCAATCCTGACCTCCCTCATCGGCGCCCTCTTCCCGCTGGTGGCAGTCACCACCGCCATTCTGTGCCTGCGCCGCGGCGAGCCGGGGGCGTGGTGCTTTTTGCTGGCCTGGACGCTGCTGGTGGTCGGCGTGCTGGTGATGGCCCTGCGCAATCTCGGCTGGCTGCCGACCAATCTGTTGACCTCCAACGCGATGCAGATCGGCTCGGCGCTGGAAATGCTGCTGCTGTCGTTCGCTCTGGCCGACCGCATCCACGCCACCCGGCGCGACAAGGACAACGCCCAGGCCGAGGTGCTCACCGCCAAGGAAGCCATGGTCGAAGCGCTGCGCCAGTCGGAACAACTGCTGGAACAGCGGGTCAGCCGCCGCACGGCCGAGCTGGCCGAGGCCAACGCCCGCCTGCAGGAAAGTGAAATCAGACTGCAGCGGATGGCCCGCCACGATCCCCTCACCGGACTGGCCAACCGTCACATGTTGTACGAGCGCCTGGAAGAAGCCCTGTCCCAGGCCGAACGCTCGGGACGGATGCTGGCCGTGCTGCTGATCGATCTGGATG
>JASLDQ010000352.1 GCA_030151505.1 Chromobacteriaceae bacterium | reverse complement strand
CCCCGTTTCGGTCATGATTCCGCCCAGCCTGCGGGAGGCCAGACGGATGCCGGTCGGCGGGTGCCGGTCGGTTTTCGGCTGCTGGGCCGCATTCTCGACTCGTTGGGGCGTCCGCTGGATGAAAAAGGTCCGCTGCTGCCGGACGATTTTTATCCGCTATATTCCGCGCCCGTCAATCCGCTCGACCGGGATCCGGTGCGCGATACGCTCGATGTCGGCGTGCGTGCCATCAACGGCCTTTTGACGGTCGGGCGTGGCCAGCGTCTGGGGCTTTTTGCCGGCTCGGGCGTCGGTAAGTCGGTCCTGCTCGGCATGATGGCCAAATACACCCATACCGACGTGGTCGTGGTCGGCCTGATCGGCGAGCGCGGCCGCGAAGTGAAAGATTTCATCGAGAATATTCTGGGCGAGGACGGTCTGGAGCGCTCGGTGGTGGTGGCCGCGCCGGCCGACTCGCCGCCGCTGATGCGCCTGCATGGTGCTGCCTATGCCACAGCCCTAGCGGAATACTATCGGGATCAGGGCGCCAATGTGCTGCTGTTGATGGACTCGGTCACGCGCTATGCGATGGCCCAGCGGGAGATCGCGCTGGCCATCGGCGAGCCGCCGGTCACGCGCGGGTATCCGCCATCGGTGTTCGCCAAGCTGCCGCAGCTGATCGAGCGCGCCGGCAACGGCCGGCCGGGCGGTGGGTCGATTACCGCGTTTTACACCGTGTTGTCCGAGGGCGACGACCAGCAGGATCCGATTGCCGACAGCGCCCGTGCCATTCTGGACGGTCACTTCGTGCTTAACCGGCGTCTGGCCGAGGCCGGGCATTACCCCGCCATCGATATCGAACAGTCGATCAGCCGGGTCATGGCCGACGTTGTGCCGCGCGAGCATCTCGAACGAGCCCGCTATTTCAAGCAGCTGTATTCGCGCTACCAGCGCAATCTCGATCTGATCAGCGTCGGTGCCTATGTGGCCGGCACCGACCGGATGCTGGACGAGGCGATCCGGCTGCACGAGCCGATGGAAGGTTTCCTGATTCAAGCGATGCAGGACAACTGCGACCACGACGCCACGCTGGCGGCGATGGCGCAGGCGCTGGTCTGAGCTGACAGATGGCCACGCCAAGCAAGTACGCCTTACTGATCCGGCTGGCGAACGACAAGACCGAAGCTGCTGCCAAGGCGATGGCTGCGTCGCAGAAGCTATTGGAGCAGGCCCGGCTCAAGCTCCAGCAGCTTGATGGCTATATCGGCGAATATCGCCGCCAGCGGGTGGTGAAAGCTGCCGGCGGCCTGTCGGCTGCGCAGTGGGACGACTACCAGCAATTTCTCGAGCGTTTGAGCGATGCGCTCAAACTGCAGCAAAATGAAGTCAGCGAACGTGAAATCGAGGTTGAACGGTTGCGAGCACGCTGGCTGGATGAACGGCAACGGTTGAAGGCATTTGAAACCCTGCATCAGCAGGAGCAGGCACGTGCTTTGCTGAGGCAGGCCAAGATCGAGCAGAAATTGAGCGATGAACTGGCCGGTCGCGCATTCGGAAGAGATAAGTCCTGAGCTTTCTTTCGAGGGCGGGCGGTTGTTTCATCCTTTGTTTGGCATAACGCGGTATCCTCCCGGTCCTGTGTCTCGTGTACTGGCGAGGTTTGTCAGTCGATAGCGTTGCCGCTGTGGCATAACAGTAATTTTTCGAGTGCCCGTCATGAGCATAACGATTTCAGCTTCAACCGCATCCGCTGCCGTTGCCAAGGTCGGCGTACCTGGCCAGGGAAAAGGCCAGGATTCTTCCGGCAATGAAGCAACGCTGTTTGCCGAATTGGTCGACAGTCGTCTGACCCAGTTGCAGGGCGGATCGCGTGAGGAAAAGAGCCCGTCCGTGGCCGAGGGTAAACCGGACGATGAACCGAGAAACGAAGCCGCAGCCGATCAGGCCACGCTCAACGCCGATGCCTTAGCGACGTTGCTGAATCAGACGGTCGCGCCGGTTGTCGCGGGGACGGCCGCCCTGACTGGCCTCGCTCAGGCTGCGGGGCATGACGCCACGAACAAGGATGGCGGAGAGCAGCAGACGGTGGTTGCAGCCGAAAAGGGGGACGTGGAGAGCGGGCTGGCCAGCTTGATTGGGACTGCCGCCGACAAAGACGGTCAATTCGGCTCTTCATCCACCCCTACGGTCGGATCACAGGCATCGTCTGCTTCGAAACAAACGCCTGCCATGAGTCGTGATGATTCGGCCGTGCTGGAGAATGCGGATGACCGGCGCCCCGCTGTCGGTTCGGCCAGCATCGCGCAGATGGCGCCTGTCGCTAGCAAGAGTCTTGAGGAAAAGCAGGTACCGGCATTTGGCGAAAAACTTGTCGTGCCCGTGCCGGCGCCCTTGACTGCTGCGGCTGCGCCATTGGCAGCGATGGCAGCTCACAACACGGTCATGAACCCGTCAGGTGCAACGACGGCAGCCGCCGTCAACCTGCCTGTTTCGACCCCGGTGACACATGCTGACTGGAGCAAAGAAGTCGGCCGCAATGTGCTGCTGATGGCCAATCACAAGCTGGACAGCGCCCAGATGCAGCTCAATCCGGCCAACCTTGGGCCTATCGAGGTAACCCTCAAGCTGGAAGGCGACAAGATTGCCAATGTGAGCTTCGTTGCCGCCGCGCAGCCAACGCGCGATGCCTTGGAGCAGGGCATGCACAAGCTGGCCAATATGCTGTCGCAAAGCGGTCTGCAGCTGAACGATGCGAATGTTTTCTCCGGGGAGCAGCAACAGCGAGAAGCTGAACGTCAGGCGCAATTGGCTGGACAACAGCGTGATTCGTCTGACAAGGGACAACGCTTCTCCCTGGACATGGCGGATGGCCGTGCCGAGCCGGTTTCGGTGAGCGATGTAACATCTCGCGCCGTGGCCGCGGGTGACGGCAGTGTCAGTATTTACGCTTGATCCGCGATTAGTCGAGCCCGGTAACCGGGCTCGAAAAAGAATGTTTTTACAAAAAACCGACGAATTCCAGCAAAATAATGCGGCTGAATAAATATCGGCTGATTGTAGACCTCTCCCCATCCTTGATTGGGCGGTATGTTTAGTAAGATTTCGACTGAAGGACGGTGGTAATTCATGGCAACCTTGGCTGACGATCAGAGCGCAGGTAGCGGTAATAAAAAACTGACGGTCATCATCGCGCTGCTCGGCGTTCTAGTGCTTGGGCTGGGCGTGGCCGTTGGCTACCTGTTCATGCATAAAGAATCAGGCGCAGAAGAAGGTCATGCTGCCAAAAAAGTGGCAACGGCTCCTGTTTTTGAAAAAATAGATACGTTTGTCGTGAATTTGGGTGGGCAAGAGGGGGGGATGCTGCAGACCGAGTTGCAGGTCCAACTGAACAGCCCGGAGGGCAAGGAAACCCTCAAGGCCTACATGCCGAAGATTCGCAGCAATATCATCTTGTTGCTGTCTTCCAAAACCTATGAGGATGTATCTTCAGCTGAAGGCAAAGCCAAGCTGAAGAATCAAATCCGCAAGATCATCAACGAATCGCTGGCCGAGGCCGGCGAGCGTGAAGTGGTGTCTGCGGTGCTGTTTACATCCTTTATTGTGCAAATGTA
>JASLDQ010000302.1 GCA_030151505.1 Chromobacteriaceae bacterium | reverse complement strand
CCGTGGGTGTTCGGCGTCGGCGTCGGCATGAAGTTCTGATGACGCACCGTGCGGTCTGGCCGGGGCCGGCTGGACCGCACGGGATTTGTATCTTTTCCTCTCGTTGTAAATCTTTCAATGGCGCGTACTCTGCGCCATTTTTTTCGTTTTGGCATATCGTTCGTTGTGGTCGAAATCCTCTGTGCCAGGTCCATGCCGGGCGTTCGTCGTGCCCATCGATGCCGGGCGCGTCAGCGGAAGATAACCAATTCGGGTCGAGAACTTGCTTGGCTGCTTGGCGTAGAGCCTTCAGCGTAAATGAACACCGGGTTTTTACGGTTTGCACCCAGGGGGTTTTTGCCTACAATTGCGCCCTTTTGGGCGGGGGAAATCATGGCTCTGCTTGAGATTCGTAACGTAGTCAAACGGTTCGGCGATTTCACCGCAGTCAACGGGGTCAGCCTCTCGGTCGAGGCCGGCGAGTTCTTCACCTTGCTCGGCCCCTCCGGTTGCGGCAAGACCACCTTGCTGCGCATGCTGGCCGGCTTCGAGCAACCCGATTCGGGCCAAATCCTGCTGGACGGCAAGGACGTGTCCGCCGTGCCGCCGGAAAAGCGTCCGGTGCATACCGTGTTCCAGAGCTACGCGCTGTTCCCGCACATGACGGTGCGCGACAACATCGCCTTTCCGCTGCGGATGGCCAAGTGGAGCGAGGACAAGATCGGTCCGCAGGTCGACGAACTGCTCGAGGACGTGCGCCTGACCCAGTTCGGCAAGCGCTTCCCCCATGAACTTTCCGGCGGCCAGCGCCAGCGCGTCGCCATTGCCCGCGCGCTGGTCGACCGTCCCCGCTTGCTTTTGCTCGACGAGCCGTTGTCCGCGCTCAACGCCAAGCTGCGCGAAGACATGCAGATCGAGCTGATCAATCTGCAGAAGGAAGTCGGCGTCACCTTCGTCTACGTCACTCACGACCAGAGCGAAGCGCTGGCGCTGAGCCACCGCATCGCCGTGATGAACGCCGGCCGGGTCGAGCAGCTGGCGATGCCGGAAACCATGTACAGCTACCCGGCCAACCGTTTCGTGGCCGATTTCATTGGCCAGTGCAATGTGCTGGAAAGCGAAGTCGTCGCGCTCAATGCCGACGGCACCATGCAGATCGCCATTCGCGGTTGCGGCGAAATGAAGGCGCTGGCCAAGCCCGGCGTGGCGGTCGGGCAAAAGGGCTGGCTCGCGCTGCGCCCGGAGAAGATCAAGCTCGATCGCGAACTGCCGGAGCTGGCCGACGAAGCCTATTTCAAGGGACGGGTGCACGACTGCCTGTATATGGGCGACGTGACGCTCTATATCGTCGAGGTCGGCGACGGGGTACGAATCGAGGCCATGCTGCCGAACTCGGCGCCGGGGCTCGCCAAGCTGTTCGACGACAACGATCTGGTCGAAATTGCCTGGCGTTTCGACGCCGGCAGCTTCCTGACGGAGTGACGCGGTGGACTGGCTGAAAAACAATCTCGGTAAGTGGCTGCTGTCCTGGCCGCCGTTGCTGTACCTCATCGTGTTCTTCCTGATTCCGTCGCTGATCATGATGGCGGCGGCGTTCCGTTTTCCCGGCGACTACGGCGGCCTGATGCCGTTGTGGGTGACCGACGAGACGACGCATGTCACCGAAGTGCTGGTCAACGCCGGCAACTGGCACGACTTCTTCACGCTGGAGAATTTCGCCCGCCTGCTCGACGAGCCGATCTATTTCGAGCTCTTCCTCAAGTCGGCCTGGTACGCACTGCTGACCACCGTGATTTGCGTGCTGATGGGCTATCCGCTGGCCTGGCTGATCGCGCGCAGCCGCAAGAAATACCGCGACCTCTTGCTGCTGCTGGTGATCCTGCCGTTCTGGTCCAACTTCCTGATTCGCATCTACGCGTGGATGATCATCCTCGGTCCGTCCTCGGCCTTCACCAAGGCGATCAACGTGGTGGTGACCGCGCTGGGTTTCGAGCCGGTGCAGCTCTTGTTCACCCCGTTCGCGGTCATCGTCGGGCTGGTGTACGTGCACCTGCCCTTCATGGTGCTGCCGCTGTACGCCAATCTGGAAAAGCACGACATGGCGCTGCTGGACGCCGCGCAGGATCTGGGTGCCTCGGCGTGGCAGCGGTTCTGGAAGGTGACCTGGCCCCTGAGCCTGCCGGGTGTGTATGCCGGAGCGGCGCTGGTGTTCATTCCGGCGCTGGGCATGTTCGCCATCCCCGACATTCTCGGCGGCACCGAGGGCATCATGATCGGCAATCTGATCAAGCAGCAGTTCCTCGAAACGCGCGACTGGCCGTTCGGCTCGGTGCTGTCGATCATGCTGACCGGCGGCGTGCTGCTGATGGCGGTACTGGGCGCGCTGGTGGCGCGCGGAGGCAAGAAGCATGGCTAAGAAGCAATCACGGTGGCTGTGGGCCGCAGCCGGTTTCGCCTATTTGTTCCTCTACCTGCCACTGTTGATCGTGGTGGTGTATTCGTTCAACGACTCGCGCCTCAACGCCGAGTGGGTCGGCTTCACCACCGACTGGTACGTGAAGCTGTTCAGCAACGAGGAAATGCTCACGGCCGCCGGCAATTCGCTGCTGATCGGGGTAGTGGCCAGCGTGCTGTCCACCGTGTTCGGCACGCTGGCCGGCATCGCGCTGCACCGCTTCAAGCTGAAGCTGCTGCCTTTCCTGGTGCTGACCCCGATCGCCATTCCGGAAATCCTGATGGG
>JASLDQ010000277.1 GCA_030151505.1 Chromobacteriaceae bacterium | reverse complement strand
TCATGGCGACGAACCACTGGTCGGTCAGCATCGGCTCGATCACCGAGCCGGTGCGGTCGCCGCGCGGCACCATCAGCTTGTGCGGCTTCACTTCCACCAAGAGACCCTGCGCCTCGAGATCGGCGACCATGGCGCGGCGGGCGTCGGCGGTGCTCAGACCGGCATAGGCGGCCGGCAGGTCGATGCTGCCTTGGGCCGAGCCGTCAAAGCCGAACACCTGGGCGCGAGGCAAAATGGTGGCCTGCAGCGACATCACGTTGATCAGCTGGGTCGCGTGGCGCTTGCCGACCTGATAGTCGTTGAAGTCGTGCGCCGGGGTGATCTTGACGAAGCCGGTGCCGAAGGCCGCATCGACGTAATCGTCGGCGATAACCGGAATCTGGCGGCCGGTCAGCGGCAGTTCGAGCATCTTGCCCAAGAGGTGCTGGTAACGCTCGTCGCTCGGGTTGATCGCCACGGCCACGTCGCCCAGGAGGGTCTCGGGACGGGTGGTGGCAACCACCACGGTGTCGTCGCTGCCGACTACCGGGTAGCGGATGTGCCACATCTTGCCGTCTTCTTCGACCGATTCCACCTCAAGGTCGGACACGGCGGTGCCAAGCTTCGGGTCCCAGTTGACCAGACGCTTGCCGCGGTAGATCAGGCCTTGCTCAAAGAGGCGCACGAACACTTCCGTCACCGTTTCGGCGCGGGTGTCGTCCATGGTGAAGTATTCGCGGCTCCAGTCGACCGAGCAGCCGACTCGGCGCATCTGGCTGGTGATGGTGCCGCCGGAGACGTGCTTCCAGTCCCACACCTTGCTGATGAAGGCTTCGCGGCCGAGGTCGTGGCGGGACACGCCCTGCTCCGCCAGCTGGCGCTCGACGACGATCTGAGTGGCGATGCCGGCGTGGTCGGTGCCCGGCACCCATACGGTGTTGTGGCCCTTCATGCGGTAGTAGCGGGTCAGGCCATCCATGATGGTCTGGTTAAAGGCGTGGCCCATGTGCAGGGTGCCGGTGACGTTGGGCGGCGGCAGCTGGATGCAGAAAGCCGGCTTGCTTTCGTCCATGCTCGGCTTGAAGTAGCCGGCCTGTTCCCATTGATCGTACCAGCGGCGTTCGATGTCGCCCGGTTCAAAGCTCTTGGCAAGTTCCATGATGTGCGTGCGCAGAATTCGGTGAAAAATGGGGATGATTATAACCAATTCGGCCGGGGCTTCCGCAGTGCATCATGTGCGCCGCTTTGCGGCCGGGAACCCGGTATGCATACTTGCTGGCCGGAACGACCGGTTGCAACCGCCGTCTGAAAACAATAAATCGAGGAAACCCCCATCATGACCCTGCAAGACTGGCTGGCCGCCTACGGCGAAAGCCACCGCAATCCGACCAATATCGCCATCCATCTGGTCTGCGTGCCGACCATCGTGTTCTGCGTGTTCGGGCTGGCCGATTCGGTGCCGACGCCGTTCCGGCTGTCGTGGCTGATCTTCGCGGCCGGCATGGTGTTCTATTACCGACTCTCTCCGGTAATGGCGCTCGGCATGGCGATCATGTGCGGGGCTATGCTGTACGCAATCGAACTGCTCAAGACCCATGGCGTGAACGTGCTGATGGTATCGACGGTGGTGTTCGTGGCGGCATGGATCGGCCAGTTCATCGGCCACAGAATCGAGGGCAAAAAGCCGTCGTTCTTTCGGGATCTGCAATTCTTGCTGATCGGTCCGGCGTGGACCCTGTCGCATCTGTTCAAGCGGCTTGGCTGGAAGTTTTGAGCCTATTGTGACGGCCCCTTGCTGTCTGCCGCAGGCTTGCCCTTCTCTCGGCAAGCAAACGACCCAACTGCGACGGCAGCCGCGTCGCACCTTGACCCTTGCCGAGCGGCAGCCCCCTGCGACTGCGCTCACCTCGTCACAGGCCTGAAGCCGAATTTCGTCGATGCCATACGCGCCCACGGCCGGGCGATCCCAATGAAAAACGGCTCCCGCGAAGGGAGCCGTTTGCACGTCAGGCAGGCCGGTGGGAAATCAGCGTTCCACCGCCAGCGCCACGCCCATGCCGCCGCCGATGCACAGCGTGGCCAGACCTTTCTTGGCGTCGCGACGCTGCATTTCGTGCAGCAGGGTCACCAGCACGCGGGCACCGGATGCACCGATCGGGTGGCCCAGCGCGATGGCGCCACCGTTGACGTTGACACGGTCCATGTCCCATTCGAGCTCGCGCGCCACGCCCAGCGACTGTGCGGCAAATGCTTCGTTGGCTTCGATCAGGTCGAGATCCTGCAGGCTCCAGCCGGCTTTCTTCAGCGCCAGACGGGTCGCGTCGACCGGGCCCATGCCCATGATTTCCGGCGCGCAGCCGGTCAGGCCGTAACCGGCAATGCGGGCCAGCGGCTTGAGGCCAAGCTGGTCGGCCTTCTTGGCCGACATCAGCATCACGGCGGCAGCGCCGTCGTTGATGCCAGAAGCATTACCAGCGGTCACCGTGCCGTCCTTCTTGAAGGCCGGACGCAGCTTGGCGAGGCTGTCGAGCGTGATGCCATGCTTGACGAACTCGTCGGCGGTGAAGGCAACCGGATCGCCCTTGCGCTGGGGAATCAGCACCGGGGTGATTTCCGCATCGAACTTGCCGGCCTTCTGAGCCGCTTCTGCACGGTTTTGCGACAGCACGGAGAACTTGTCCTGTTCTTCGCGGGTGATGCCGTACTTCTCGGCGATGTTCTCGGCGGTGATGCCCATGTGGTAGGCATTGTAGGCGTCGGTTAGACCGTCATGGATCATGGTGTCGACCAGCTGGGCGTTGCCCATCCGGAAGCCGTCACGCGAGCCCGGCAGGATGTGCGGAGCCAGCGACATGTTTTCCTGGCCGCCGGCGATAACGATTTCCGAGTCGCCCAGCGCAATGGCCTGAGCCGCCAGATGGGTGGCGCGCAGGCCGGAACCACACAGCACGTTGAGCGAGGAGGCCGGGGTGGATACCGGCAGACCGGCCTTGATCAGGGCCTGACGGGCGGGGTTCTGGCCCACGCCGGCGGTCAGCACCTGACCGAGGATGATTTCGCTGATGGCTTCCGGCGCAACGCCGGTTTGTGCCAGCAGCGACTTGATGACCGTAGCCCCCAGCTCCGGGGTGCCGACTTTGGCGAGGCTCCCGCCGAAATTACCGATGGCGGTACGAGTGGCGGCGACGATGACGACTTCTTGCATCAAGATTCTCCATTGAGGACAAATGTGGCGGTAATGCCGGCCCGCCTGGGCGGAACCGACATTACCGTATAGGACAGAGTTCTGCGCTCTGTTAAATTTTTATGGCTTCCTCGTGTGATCAGGCGCTGACCAGTTCGCGGGCCTTTTCCTTCACGTAGCGACCCGGTGCCGGCTCAATGGCCTTGTATTCGCGGCTGCCCGGCGTCTTGGGCGCAGCGACATCCTTGCCCGAACGCGGGGCCAGCCAGGCATCGAAGTCCAGCCACCAGCTGCCCGGACGCGACTCGGCGCCTTCCAGCCATTCGTCGGCCGACAGCGGCAGGTTTTCGTTGACCCAGTAGTTGCGCTTGTTCTTGCTGACCGGGTTGATCGAGCCGGCGATGTGGCCCGAGGCCCCCAGCACATAGCGGCGTTCCGGTGCGCCGGTCAGGTACTTGACGCCCGAGTAAGCCGAGGTCCACAGCACGATGTGGTCTTCACGCGCGGCGAAGATGTAGACCGGGATATCGATGGTGCCAACGTCGATCTTGACGCCGCACAAGGTCAGCGCGCCCGGCTGGATCAGCTTGTTGTTGGTGTAGAACTCCTTCAGCAGGAAGGTGTGCATCGGCATCGGCAGGTTGGCCGAGTCGTTGTTCCAGAACAAGAGGTCGAACGGCGGCGGAGTCTTGCCCTTCAGGTAATTGTTGACGACGTAGTTCCACACCAGATCGTTGGCGCGCAGCGAGGCGAAGGTCCGACCGATTTCCAGACCGGACACGATGCCGCCCTGGCCGTTGGCGAGCTTGGCTTCGCGTGCGGCGATGACATTGTTGTCGATGTACATCTTGATCTCGCCCGGCTCGGCGTGATCGATCAGCGAGGTCATGAAGGTGGCCGATTCGAACCAGTCCAGCCCGCGCGCCTTCAGCACGCACAGGGTCGTGGTGAGGATCACGCCGCCGACGCAGAAGCCCAGTGCGTTGATCTTGTCCTGCTTGCTGATCTTGCGCGCCACATCGGCCGCGGCGATCACGCCGTTCTCGATGTAGTCGTCCCACTTGTAGGTCTTGATCGAGTCGTCGGCCGACTTCCAGCTGACCATGAACACGGTGTAGCCCTGGCCGACCAGATATTTCATCATCGAGTTGTCGGGTTGCAGGTCCATCAGGTAGTACTTGTTGATGCACGGAGGCACCACCAGCAGCGGACGCTCATGCACCTTGTCGGTGGTCGGCGTGTACTGGATCAGCTGGAACAGAGGATTCTCGAATACGACCGTCCCCGGGGTCACCGCAATGTTGACGCCGATCTCGAACTTCGAATCATCGGACATCGAGATGCGGCCCTTCTGCATGTCTTCCAGCATGTTCTTCATGCCTTCAACCAGGCTCTCGCCCTTGCTCTCGACCGCGAGCTTCATGACCTCGGGGTTGGTGACGGCGAAGTTGCTCGGGCTCATCGCGTCG
>JASLDQ010000257.1 GCA_030151505.1 Chromobacteriaceae bacterium | reverse complement strand
AAAAGCCGCTCGGGGAGCGGCTTTTTTCATGTCACAGATCGGTGCTGGCGGGCGTGGCCGGACTGGACGACTCCAGGTTCTGCCGGACTTCCTCCGGCATTTCCATCCAGCCGTTGCTGATGGCCAGACTCAGCATGAAGGACAGCGTCAGCATTGCCAGCGGCGCGAACAGCACCACACCCAGCATGATGCGCAGCCGGTTGACCCCGCTGACGGCCGCCAGCGCCTGCAGCAGAATCATCACGCAGTACACTGCGATGGCAAAGGCAGCGACGGTGGCGGGACCTTCCGGCAGCCAGGACACCAGCGGCTCCAGAAACTGCGGGGCGTTGGCCAGCACCGCGATCCCGAACAGCGAACCGCCCTGTTGCCACTTGGCCAGCCGCAGCCACCAGCCGATGAAGGCCACGAACAGTACGGTTTCCAGCCAGTTGAGCGCGACGAAGAACAGGATGCGCTCGCCGGTGCTGCCGGTGAAGTTGTCCGCCCCGGCGGCCGACACCACGCCCAGCAGGGTCAGCACCAGTGCCGGTTGCCAGAACGGGTACTGGTAGGCCTCCAGCGGTTTGAACCGCAGGCGGACGAGGTCGAGCGTGTCGTCGATCAATTGGCGCATCAGTCGAACACGACCGTCTTGTTGCTGTACGACAGCACCCGGTTGTCGATATGCCAGCGCACCGCGCGCGACAGCACGACCTTTTCCAGATCACGGCCGCGCAGCACCAGATCCTCGACCGAATCCCGATGCGAGATGCGGGTCACTTCCTGTTCGATGATCGGGCCTTCGTCCAGCTCTTCCGTCACGTAGTGGCTGGTCGCCCCGATCAGCTTGACCCCGCGGGCAAAGGCGCGGTGGTAGGGCTTGGCCCCGTCGAAAGCCGGCAGGAAGCTGTGGTGGATGTTGATGACGCGGTTGGGGTAGTGCTTGACGAAGTCTTCCGACAGAACCTGCATATAGCGCGCCAGCACGATGAAATCGACGCCGGCTTCCGCCATCAGGCGGAACTGTTCGGCTTCGGCTTCGGCCTTGTTGTCGCGGGTCACGGCAATCACGTGGAAGGGAATGCCGTTGAATTCGACCAGACGGCGGCAGTCCTCGTGGTTGGAAATCACCAGCGGAATGTCGCACTTGAGTTCGCCGATGCGCCAGCGGTGCATCAGGTCGACCAGGCAGTGCTCGTACTTGGAAACGAAAATCGCCATGCGCGGCTTGCGGGTCGATAGCGACACGTTCCAGGTCATGCCATTTTCGTCGGCGATCGGCTGGAAGGCCGCGGCGAAGTGGTCCATCGGCAGCGTGAAGCCGTTGAGGTCCCACTCCACCCGCATCAGGAACAATCCTTCGACCGAATCCTGATGCTGGTCGGCATGCAGGATGTTGGCGTTGTAGGACATCAGGAAGTTGGCGATGGTCGCCACCAGGCCCTTGCGATCCGGGCAGCTGATCAGCAATGTGGCGGAATGTTTGTCTGACATGATGTTCGCTTGATTCTTGAAAAAACGCCTAAGCGTGGAACGGTCTTGTTCCGCTCCGCGCCCAGGCGGCATGGCGGGCCGGTTCAGGCGTTCAGGTTGGAGGCGTCCAGCGTGTTTTGCAACAGCGTGGCCACCGTCATCAGACCGACCCCGCCCGGTACCGGGGTGATCCAGCTGGCTTTCTCCTTGGCGGCGTCGAAGTCGACATCACCGACGATCTTGCCTTCGGCCGTGCGGTTGATGCCCACGTCCACCACCACCGCGCCCGGCTTGATCCAGTCGCCCTTGACGAAGTGCGGGATGCCAACGGCGGCGACCACGATGTCGGCGCGGCGCACTTCGGCGGCCAGGTCGGCGGTGCGGCTGTGGCAGACCGTCACGGTGGCGCGCTCCAGCAGCAGTTCCAGCGCCATCGGGCGGCCAACGATGTTGGACTGGCCGATCACGACCGCATTCTTGCCTTCCACCTTGATGCCGCTGTGTTCCAGCATGATCATCACGCCGCGCGGGGTGCAGGGACGCAGCAGCGGCATCTTCACCGCCAGCCGGCCCATGTTGTAGGGGTGGAAACCGTCAACGTCCTTTTTCGGATCGATGCGCTCGATCACCTGCTCCGGATCCAGATGCTTGGGCAGCGGCAGTTGCACCAGGATGCCGTCCACGTCCGGATTGGCGTTGAGCTGGTCGATCAGCGCCATCAATTCGTCCTGGCTGGTGCTTTCCGGCAGATCGTAGGACAGCGAGGTGATGCCGACCTTCTCGCTGTTGCGGCGCTTGCTGCCGACGTAGACCTGCGAGGCCGGGTTGCTGCCGACCAGCACGACCGCCAGGGCCGGCGCGCGCTTGCCGGCATCCAGACGCGCTTTTACGCCTGCTGCCACGCGCTCGAGCAGGGCTGCCGAAATCGTTTTGCCGTCAATCAGTTGTGCCGTCATGCTGGTTCTTTCTGAAAATGCGTGAAAGACGGTATTTTCGCATTTTTTCGACTTTTCACTCAAGCTGGTGTTGACAGGGTGTTAGGCCGTCCGTATAGTTGCGGTCTCTGTTCGGCGGGGCGTAGCGCAGTCTGGTAGCGCACCTGGTTTGGGACCAGGTGGTCGTGAGTTCGAATCCCACCGCCCCGACCAGTCAGACCCTGTAAGCGGTGGAACAAAGCGCCCGTAGCTCAGTTGGATAGAGCATCGGCCTTCTAAGCCGAGGGTCACAGGTTCGAATCCTGTCGGGTGCGCCAAGCGCCGGGGACAAGCCGGACAAAAAGTTTCAGTGGTGGATGTAGCTCAGTTGGTAGAGTCCCGGATTGTGATTCCGGTTGTCGTGGGTTCGAGTCCCATCATCCACCCCAAAGAATTCAAGCAAAATCAAGGGCTTATGCAAACGCATAAGCCCTTTTTGCATTCCCGCTTCGATCATCTGTCAACCGAATGTCAACCGCGACAACCGTCGCCCTCAACCTCACTTCTTCTGTGCGCTGTATGTCATCCGGTTCGGTCGCTAACACAAAACCTACATGACAACGTATTGCTTATGTAAAATAAGCTGTTGAAGGGGGCGCTGAATATCCGAAGGCCATGGAGGGCTTTGTTGCACAAATCAGGGCTTGCGTCCGTCCGGTAGAATGACAGCATGAGCAAGCCCCTTCCTCCCAAGTACCAAACCATCAACTGGCAGTCCTACAACCAGTCCCTCAAGCAACGAGGGCAGCTCCTTCTCTGGCTCGACAAAGGCATGAACTGGTTGGCTCCGGCTACCGGCAAACGGGGACGGCAGCCCACTTTCTCCGATGCTGCCATCCAGTTCTGTCTCACCATCAAATGCCTGTTTGGCCTGGCGCTACGGCAAGCCACAGGCATGGTCGAAAGCATGCTGCGCCTGGCTGGGCTTGACTGGGCCGTCCCCGACTTCAGTACGCTTTCCCGCCGGCAGAAAGACCTGCAGGTACGCATCCCGGTGCAGAAGAAGCAGGGTTGTCTGCATCTATTGGTGGACAGCACCGGCATCAAGATGATGGGTGAAGGCGAATGGAAAGTGAAAAAGCATGGTGCTGACTACCGCCGCCAATGGCGTAAGTTGCATCTGGGCATAGATGCGCAAACGCTGGAAATCCGTGCCATGGAGGTGACCGACAATCGCACCGGTGATGCCACGATGCTGCCAGAGCTGCTATCGCAAATTCCGGCGACAGAGGGACTGGTGACAGTAACCACGGATGGGGCGTACGACACACGCCTATGTCACGCAGCGATTGCAGAGCGTGGGGCGGCGGCCATCATTCCCCCGCGTCGAAACGGCCAATTCTGGAAAGGGAATTCACGGGGCAATCAGGCTCGCAATGAGTCGCTACGCTCGGTGAAGTATCTGGGGCGCACGCTCTGGAAAAAGTGGAGTGGCTACCATCGCCGCAGTCTGGTCGAAACGAAGATGCACTGTTTCAAATTGCTGGCAGACCGCGTCAAATCGCGGGACTTTGACCGGCAGGTGGCGGAGCTTCAAATCTGTGCAGCGATTCT
>JASLDQ010000344.1 GCA_030151505.1 Chromobacteriaceae bacterium | reverse complement strand
CTGGTCGACTGGCAGCAGGCCGACGGCGATCCGGCCGCCGCGTGGCGGGAATGGCTGGGCCGTGTGGCCGACGCCTGCAGCGTGACGCTGGGAGAAACGGCGCTGCCCGAACTGGACGAGCCGGTGACGCTCCAGCTCTTGAGGCGCGAGCGGCTCGACGATCCGGCCATCGAGGGCCTCAACGAAACCTGGCAGATCGCGCTGCAAGCGCCGGCCGGCACCGAATTCCGGCCGGGCGACCTGCTGCTGGTGTCGCCGGGCGAAGGTGTCGCGCCGCGCTGCTATTCGATCGGCTCCAGCTCGCAGGGAGGCCGGCGCGAGATCGTGCTGAGCGTGGGTCTGCTGCGCTGGACCGATGCCGACGGCAATGCCCGCACGGGACGCGGTTCGGGCTATCTGTGCGAGGAACTGCAGCCGGGAGCGGTGTTTGCCGCCAGCCTGCGGCACCACCCCGGCTTTCATCCGCCGGCCGACGTCAGCCGCCCGCTCATCATGGTGGCGGCCGGTGCCGGCATCGCGCCTTTCCCCGGCTTCCTCGCTGAGCGCGCGCATCGCGCCGATGCCGGGCCGAGCTGGCTGATGTTCGGCAACCGCAAGCGGGACGGCGATTTTTTCTACCGGACGGAATGGGAAAACGGGCTGAACGACGGCACGCTGGCCCGGCTGGACGCGGTGTTCTCGCGCGACGAGGGGGACGGCCGCTACGTCGATGCCTGCCTGATCGAGCAGGGCGTGGATGTGCTCGACTGGCTGGTCAGGCAGCACGGCAGTCTTTACACCTGCGGCCGCGCCAGCACCGTCGGCCAGTCGGTCGAAGCTGCGCTGCGGACCATCATCGCCCGTCACGGGCCGGCTTTCGGTCTGGGCGATCCGGACGCGACGCTGGCGCAATGGAAGGCCGACGGCACCTTGCGGGTGGACGTGTTCGGCTAAGGTCGCGCGCAACTGGCGGCGCGTCGTTCGACCGGCGCCGCCGGGCAGGTCTCACCACCTTGAACCGCTAGCTTCCACGCTTGTCCCGTCCCGGTTGGTGTCTGGCCGCCGGTGCCGGGCGCTGGCGATGCCTGGCGCCGGGCGGGCCGGAATCAGGGTCGGCGACGCTTGCCGCTATGGCGCTTTCCGCAACCGGATTACACTGCTCGGCTCCGTATAAAGTCTAGGATGTTGTCCCAAATGTCTGCCGTAAACCGCAAACCGCTGGACGGGCTGGCCGTCGGCCTGATGATCGTGCTCTGCGCCTGCTGGGGGATGCAGCAAGTGGCGATGAAGGTTGCCGCGTCTGCGCTGCATCCGGTCATGCAGAACGGCTTGCGCTCGCTGATCGCCGCGGTGTTGATAGGCGGGTTGATGGTCTGGCGGCGCGAGCCGTTCTCCCTGCGCGACGGCCGTTTCTGGCCCGGCATCGTCGCCGGCATGCTGTTCGCCGGGGAATTCCTGCTGGTGGCGGAAGGGCTGATGCACACCACCGCCTCGCACATGGTGGTGTTCCTCTATACCGCACCGGTTTTCACTGCGTTGGGGCTGCACTGGCGCGTGGCGGGCGAGAAGCTGGTGGCCGGGCAGTGGCTGGGCGTGCTGCTGGCCTTCGCCGGCATCGCGCTGGCGTTTTCCAATGCATTCGCGTCCGGGCAACCGTCGTTCGACATGCTGCTGGGCGATGCGATGGGCATGGTGGCCGGCCTCTTGTGGGCGGCCACCACCTTGCTCATCCGTTCCTCGTCCCTATCCGAAGCGCCGCCAACCCAGACCTTGCTCTATCAGCTGTCGGTGGCGGCGGTGCTGCTGCTCGGAGCCGGCGCGTTGGCGGGGCACTGGAACCGCGTCGCGATGACGGATGTCGCCTGGGCCAGCCTGTGGTTCCAAGGGCTGGTGGTCGCTTTTGGCAGCTTCCTTGCCTGGTTCTGGCTCTTGCGCCACTACCTCGCCTCGCGCCTGTCGGCGTTTTCCTTTCTCACCCCGCTGTTCGGTGTCAGCTTCGGCGTATTGCTGATGCAGGACCCGCTCGATCCTCGGTTTGTCGCCGGTGCGGTGCTGGTGTTCGCCGGGATCGTGCTGGTCAACTGGCGACGGGCTGATCCACGGGGTATGCCGAGGCGGGATCAGGGAAACGCATGACGCCCCTCGTCCCCGGGGCGTTCCGCCGTCCGGCTAAATCTGCCGGGCCAATGCCCGAACCTTCCTCAGCCATGCCTCGCGCTGCCCGGGCTGGGAGCCCAGGACGGGGCCGAAGCTCTCAACCCGGACCGGGCGGACTCCGCAGAATTCGAGCGTGGTTTTTTTCATCTGCTGCAAGCCGGGCGCCCGAAAAAACCAGCGGAAGTACCAGGGCGGCGTGTCCATGGTCACCAGCAGTTGCGCCGTTCTGCCTTTCAGCAGCTGCTTCGGGAAACTTTTTCCTGCGCGGTATTGGAATGCGAAACCCGGCAGGAAGGCCCGGTCGAGAAAGCCTTTCAACAACGCCGGCAGGCTCCCCCACCAGATGGGATAGACGAACACCAGATGTTCGGCCCAGCGTATGGCCCGCTGCGCCGCCTGCAAGTCCGGTTCGAGCTCCTGCACGACGCGATACCCCTGATGCAGCACCGGATCGAAGGCGAGCCGGTCGAGATGCAGCCATCTGACCTCGTGTCCTGCATGACGGGCCGCTTCGCCATAGGCGTCGGCCAGCGCCGAGCCGAAACTGTTGGACGGACTGGCGATTGCCAGCAAGACGCGCTTGTTCCCCATGCCGTTCTTTCCACGATCAAAAGCCCGCAGTCTGAAGCCTGCCCGTAGGGGCAGGGTCAAGCACGAGAGCGCGGCGGATAGGCGGCCGGAAACCGGCATGGACTGGTGTCGAAGTCGGCCTGCTGCGCCAGACAGGCACGAATCTCGGCCATGGCCCCATCCAGCTGCTCGACCTGCCGGCTCATCCGCTGAATGTCCTGCCGGATGCTGGCCTGTTTCAGCTGCAAATGCCGAATCAGGCTGCGCCAGTCCGGTTCACCGTCTGCCGACGACAAGGCGTCCTTCAGGTCGGCCAGCGTGAATCCCAGTCCCTGTGCCTGGC
>JASLDQ010000231.1 GCA_030151505.1 Chromobacteriaceae bacterium | reverse complement strand
CAGTCCTTCAACTCCACTCCAGAACACCAACATGAAGAAAACCGCTGCCAGCAGCAGGTTGGCGATCGGTCCTGCCGCGACAATGGCAATCCGCGACAGCACGGGCTGCTGATCGAAGGCGCGGTGAAGTTCGCTTGCGGCAACCTCGCCTTCACGGGTGTCCAGCATCTTGACATAGCCACCCAGCGGAACGGGAGCCAGCGCCCATTCAGTCTCGCCGCGTTGCCAGGCGAACAGGGGCTTGCCGAAGCCGATGGAGAACCGCAATACCTTGACGCCGAGTTTGCGCGCCACCCAGTAGTGGCCGAACTCGTGGAAGGTCACCAGTACGCCGATGGCAACCAGAAAAGCAAGTAGCGGGGTGAGCATGGCGATCCTCCGGGCGGGTCAGGCCTGCGACAGCGGATGCCGTCGCAGGATCAGATGAGGGTGCGAGTGTAGGCGCGCACTTCAAGATCGAGATCAAGCAGAGCGTCCACGCTGGCGCTGACGCTGCCGTCAAACCGGGTGAGCGCGGCTTCGATCAGCTGGGGGATGCGGGTAAAGCGGATGGCGTCGTTCAAAAAAGCTTCGACTGCGATTTCGTTGGCGGCGTTCAATACCGCCGGTGCATCGTTGCTGCCCGCCAGTGCCTGGAACGCGAGTTTGAGACAGGGGAAACGCTTCAGGTCAGGCTGCTCGAAGGTCAGGCCGGACAGGGCCATGAAGTCGAGCGGAGCCACGCCGGCCTGGATCCGTTCCGGATAAGCCAGAGCATGTGCAATCGGTGTGCGCATGTCCGGCGTGCCCAGCTGCGCCACGACCGAACCGTCGCGATAGCGCACCATGGAATGAATCACCGACTGCGGGTGAACCACGACCTCAATGCGCTCAGGCGCGGCGTTGAACAGCCAGCGGGCTTCGATCACCTCCAGCCCCTTGTTCATCAGGCTGGCGGAATCGACCGATATTTTGCGCCCCATCACCCAGTTGGGATGGGCAACCGCCTGCGCCGGCGTAACCCGTTCCAGCTCGGCGGCTGACAACTGCCGGAACGGGCCGCCCGATGCGGTCAGGAGCAGACTGGCCACACCCGCCGCCTCCAGATCGCCGGAGAAATCCGCCGGCAAGGCCTGGAAAATGGCGTTGTGCTCGCTGTCGATCGGCAGGATGACGGAACCGGAAGCCTGCGCCGCATCCATCAGCAAGCGGCCGGCCACCACCAGCGATTCCTTGTTGGCCAGCAGGATTTTCTTGCCGGCCCGCACGGCCGCCATCGTCGGCGGCAGCCCGGCCGCCCCGACAATAGCGGCCATCACCGCGTCGATGTCATCGGCGGTTGCAATCTGCTGCAGCGCATCAGGTCCATGCATGACCTCGACCGGCAGGCCGGCCAGCAAATCGCGCAAGCGGGCCGCCATGTTGGCATCGGCCACGACCGCGTATTTCGGCGCAAACCGCCGGCATTGCTCGGCCAGCTTGTCCACCTGCCGGTGACCACTTAGCGCGACGACCTGGAAGCGTTCAGGATGACGAGCCACCACGTCCAGCGTGTTGACGCCGATGGTGCCCGTCGCGCCCAGAATGGTCAGGCGCAAGACAGAATGTTCGGACATATTCAATAACCCGCAAAATACTTGGCGGCATGGCTGACAGCCAGCACGGCGATCAGGCTGTCGATGCGATCGAGCACGCCCCCGTGGCCGGGCAGCAGACTGCTGGAATCCTTCACCCCGGCGGCTCGCTTCATCCACGATTCCAGAAGGTCACCGACGATGCTGACTGCGGTCAGAACCCAGCCCACAACCAGCCAGCCCGCCAGAGGGGCCTTGAAGGAGAACACCCCGCTGCCGGCCAGGTAAACGATGTAGGCGGTCACGCCGACCATCGCTCCGGCAACGCCTTCCCAGCTCTTGCCCGGACTGATCGACGGGGCGAGCTTGTGCTTGCCGAAAGCCTTGCCGGAGAAATAGGCGGCGGTATCTGCCAGCCACACCAGGGCCATGATGGCGAGCAGTTGCCAGGCTATGTCCGCGGTCGGACGCAGGCCGACGAAGCCGAACCAGGCCGGCACCAACAGCGCCAAGCCAACCAAGCCGGCGAGCAGTCGGTTTTCCAGCTTCCAGCGCTTGTACAGCCACAGAGGTGCAAGAGCGAGCCAGACCACCAGCGCGACGACATGTACTGCGCCCATCGGAATCCAGGCAGTCAGCCAACTGCAGGCGGCCAATGCGCTGCCGGCGCCGATCAAGGCGGCATGTTGCAGCACGTTGTAGCGGAACAGGCGTCCCCACTCCCATAGGCCCAGCGCGACGATAAGCCAGGCAAATGCGGCCCAGCCGTCGGGACCGAGGCCGAACAACGCGCCGAGCATCAATGGCAGCAGTACGAGCGCGGTGATGATGCGGGTTTTCAACATGAGGGACTCAGTCGCGGCGCAAGGCCGGGGGGAGTTGTTCGCTGGTTCGGCCAAAGCGGCGTTCGCGCGAGCGATAGGAATCGATGGCCGCGGCAAATGCGGCATTGTCGAAATCCGGCCACAGCGTATCGGTGAAATAGAGTTCGCTGTAGGCCAGTTGCCATAGCAGGAAATTGCTGATGCGCTGCTCGCCGCCGGTGCGGATGAACAGGTCGGGCTCGGGCGCGTAGGCCATCGACAGGTGCGGTGCGAGATCGGCTTCGGTGACGGGGACTGCCGGGTCGTGCCCGCTTGCCATCAGCCGGTTGAAGGCGCGCATGATGTCCCAGCGGCCGCCGTAGTCGGCGCAGATGGTCAGGGTCAGGCCGGTGTTGGCGGCAGTATGCGCCTCGGCCACGCGAATGCGCTCCTGCAATTCCGGCGAGAAGCGGCAGCTGTCCCCGACGATCTTGAGACGGATGTTGCGATCTGCCAGCCTTTTGATTTCGCGGTCCAGCACCTGCAGGAACAGGCCCATCAGGAAGGACACTTCTTCGGCCGGTCGCCGCCAGTTTTCGCTGGAAAATGCGAACAGCGTCAGGTAGTCGACCCCGATTTCGCTACAGTAGCGCACGGCTTCACGCACGGCTTCGACGCCGCGCTTGTGGCCGGCAATGCGCGGCAGGAAGCGCTTCTTGGCCCAGCGGCCGTTGCCATCCATGATGATGGCAACGTGCCGGGGCACATGTCGCACTTCAGGTATGGCGGTTGTGCTGCTTAACAAAACCAGAGCCCCTTAAACGGCCATCAGTTCTTTTTCTTTTTCGGCGTATGCCTTGTCGACTTCGGCGATGTACTTGTCGGTCAGCTTCTGGATATCGTCCTGGGCACGGCGCTCGTCGTCCTCGGTGATGTCCTTGTCTTTGAGCAGGGTCTTCAGATCGTTGTTGGCGTCACGACGGATGTTGCGCACGGCCACGCGGGCGTCCTCGGCCTCGCCCTTGACCACCTTGGTCAGGTCGCGTCGGCGTTCTTCGGTCAGGGCCGGCATCGGCACGCGGATCAGGTCGCCGGTAGAAGCCGGGTTGAGCCCAAGATCGGAATCGCGGATCGCTTTTTCGATTTTGGCGGCCATGTTCTTTTCCCATGCCTGCACGCCAATGGTGCGCGCGTCGATCAGGGTGACATTGGCGACCTGGCTGATCGGTGTCGGGCTGCCGTAATAGTCGACCGAGACCTGGTCGAGCAAGCCGGTGTGGGCACGGCCGGTGCGGATCTTGGTGAGCTGGTTCTTGAACGATTCCAGCGACTTCTGCATCTTGGTTTCGGCGGATTTTTTGACGTCGGCAATCATGGAGTGCTCCGGGAATTTCTCGATACCGCGCCGTATCGGTGACGGTCTGCGGTGCGCCGTGCGGGCGCATGGTCGTCAGAAAAACACGGCGGAACGGCGTTGCCACCGTTCCGCCGGGATCGGAAAAAAGTGGTCAGCAGTGTACCAGCGAGCCTTCGTCCTCGCCAAGCACAACGCGCTTGAGCGCACCCTGCTTGAAGATGCTGAACACCTTGATGTTGAGCTGCTGATCGCGGCACAGTGCCAGCGCGGTTGCATCCATCACCTTGAGGTTCTTGATGATGGCTTCGTCGAAGGTCAGCGTGCTGTAACGGGTGGCCTCCGGGTTCTTCTTCGGGTCGTCGGTGTAGACGCCATCCACCTTGGTGGCCTTGAGCATGATGTCCACGTTCATTTCCATCCCGCGCAATGCGGCGGCAGTGTCGGTGGTAAAGAAAGGGTTGCCGGTGCCGGCCGCAAAGATGACGATCTTGCCTTCTTCCAGATACTGCATCGCCTTGCCGCGTACATACGGCTCGGCAATCTGCTGCATGACCAGCGCCGATTGCACGCGCGGCACCAAGCCGGCGCGACTCATGGCGTCCTTCAGGGCCAATGCGTTCATCACGGTTGCCATCATGCCCATGTAGTCGGCGGTGGCGCGGTCCATTCCGGTAGCGGCACTGGAGACGCCGCGGAAGATATTGCCGCCGCCGATGACGACGCCAATCTGCACGCCGAGATCGGCAACTTCCTTGATCTGGGCGACGATCTGTTCGATGGTGTTGCGATTGATGCCGTAGGCGTCGTCCCCCATCAGGGCCTCGCCGGAAAGTTTGAGCAGAATTCGTTTGTATACAGGGGCTTGGCTCATGGTCGGTCCTCGGCTGGTTTTGTCTGGC
>JASLDQ010000219.1 GCA_030151505.1 Chromobacteriaceae bacterium | reverse complement strand
GGTCCAGCCAGTCGGAGTAGTTGCCTTTCCACGGGATGCCGTGGCCACGGTCCAGTTCCAGGATCCACTCGGCCGCGTTGTCCAGGAAGTAGCGATCGTGGGTGATGGCCACCACGGTGCCGGGGAAGCGCACCAGGAACTGTTCCAGCCATTCGACCGACTCGGCGTCGAGGTGGTTGGTCGGCTCGTCCAAGAGCAGCATGTCCGGCTTGGACAGCAAGAGCTTGCACAGCGCCACGCGGCGCTTTTCGCCGCCGGACAGGTTGCCGATCACCGCGTCCCAGGCCGGCAGGCGCAGCGCGTCGGCGGCGAGTTCCAGTTGCAGTTCGATATTGTCGCCGGCGCCGGTGGAGATGATGGCTTCCAGCTTGGCCTGTTCTTCGGCCAGCGCGTCGAAATCGGCGTCCGGCTCGGCGTAGGCGGCATACACTTCTTCCAGACGCTTTTGCGCCTGCACCACGTCGCCCATTCCGCTTTCCACTTCCTCGCGCACGGTCTTGCCGGCGTCCAGTTGCGGTTCCTGCGGCAGGTAGCCGATCTTCACGCCCGGCAGATGCTGGACTTCGCCGTCGTACTCCTTGTCCACGCCGGCCATGATGCGCAGCACGGTGGACTTGCCCGAGCCGTTGAGGCCGAGGAGGCCGATCTTGGCGCCGGGGAAGAAGGACAGGGAAATATCTTTGATGATCTGACGCTTGGGCGGAACGATCTTGCTCACGCGGAGCATCGACATGACGTATTGGGCCACTATGACTGTCTCGTGAAAATTGTATATCAGGGAATTATAACATTTTGAACTAAAACCAAAAAGACGCTATTGCTCCTCGTGGAAGGATGTTAGGCGTGTTTCATCTTGCTGCTTACGGCCGCCGGCGCTGTTGCAGAACGCTGATGCGGGGCGAATTTTTTCCTTCCTTAGGGCGGATTTACGCCACGCATACCGTCGTTGACGTTCCTGGCACGGTGAAGCGCTTCAGAGCCGCCACCCTTCCTTGGTGCTCGGTCACCCGACGATCAAGATTCTTGGCCACGACCCTTTTCCTGATCGTTTGAAACAGCCCTTCTTGGTTACGGCCAGACTTCGTCCTTTGCGCTGCGCGCCGCAAATCGTGGCCCGGCGCCACGACCGCCCGGAACCGGATTGTCTGGGCTAGCGTGCTCGTATTGGCATGCGAAGCTCAAACATACTTTCCGCACCGACGATGGCTTGGGCGTCGGCGCGGCAAATCCCGTCGCATGAGGGGCAACCGCTGACGCGTTTGCAGTCTCTGCCCGGGCCCGGCCAGGTGGTGGCAACCCCCAATGCTGGCCTTCGTCGCCTCATCTCCTTGAGCCGGCCTCGTCTGCAACTTGATCTGACCGAGCAAGACTTATCCCGTCTGGCATGTGGCAGAAAGGGTCGCTTGCCCGGTCATGGCCAGCGGCTCTTGCACCGTTGCAAGCCAGAATTCCACGGTTTCTCCATTTTTTGACTTGAAAAGCCCATTAATATTCCGTCGGGTCTTCTCCAGTTTTTATGCGTTCGGTTTGCTCGTATAGTGGTCTAACCCAGCCAGAATTTGTCCAGAAATGAACCAATCTCCCCGACGCCGCATCGGCTTGCTCCTGATTCTCGCGCTAGTCCTTGGCGGCATCGCCTACGGTGTCTACTCGGCAATGGCACCGCTCACTGGCGACAGCGGTAGCGCCAGCCAAGGAAAAAGCAAAGGCCCATCGGTCCCCGTGCAGGTGGCCACCGCCATTCGCCTCGACGTGCCGGTCTACCTGAACGGACTCGGCACAGTCACCGCCAGCAACACGGCAACGGTGAAAAGTCGCGTGGATGGCCAGCTGATGAAACTGCATTTCACCGAAGGTAAAACCGTCAAGGCCGGGCAACTCCTGGCCGAACTCGATCCGCGCCCGTTCCAGGTCAGCCTGTCGCAAGCCGAAGGCCTGCTGGCCCACGATCAGGCCAGCCTGGCCAATGCCATCGTTGACCTCAAACGCTTCCAGACCCTGCTGTCGCAAGAGTCGATCGCCCGGCAGCAAGTCGATACGCAGGCCGCTCTGGTGCGCCAGCTGGAAGGGTCGCTAAAAACCGATCGGGCTCAAGTCGATGCGGCCAGGTTGCAACTGGATTACAGCCGCATCACCGCTCCGATCGGCGGCCGGGTCGGCCTCAAGCAGGTCGATCTGGGCAATCAGGTCAAGTCCGGCGACACGAATGGCCTCGTCGTTATTACCCAGGTGCAACCGATCAACGTGGTGTTCACCCTGCCCGAGGCCCAGCTTGCCAGCGTCCTTGCCCCTCAACATTCTGGGGAAACACTGGCCGTCGAGGCCTGGGACAGGGAAATGAAGCAGACGCTCGCGCGCGGCAAACTGCTCGCTTTGGACAACCAGATCGATACCACGACGGGCACCGTCAAGCTCAAGGCGGAGTTCTCCAACGAGGACGACACGCTATTCCCCAATCAGTTCGTCAACGCCCGCCTGCAGGTCGGCACCCTGCGCCAGGCGGTCGTGGTGCCGGTTGGGGCTGTGCAAACGGGCAAGCAGGGCAGTTTTGTATGGGTACTCGGCGCGAACGACCGCGTTAGCCAGCGCACGGTCTCGACCGGGCCGAATGACGGCGAGCGCGTTGTCGTCAGTACCGGCGTTGCCGCCGGCGAGCGTCTGGTGACCGACGGCATCGACCGGCTTAAGCCGGGCATGAAAGTCCAGGTCGTGGAACCGGGCAAGCCAGGCGGGCGACAGGGACACGCCAATGGCCAACCCCCGAGTGGCGGCAAGCATCGCCAGCAGAAACCATGATGCGGCTCCCTCTGGCTAAGGCCCGGCAGCGCCCCCTGCCACACAGGAGCGCGGCATGAATCCATCACGCCCATTCATCCTTCGCCCGGTCGCGACCACCTTGCTGATGGTGGCGCTGTTGCTCGCCGGCCTGATTGGCTACCGCGTCCTATCGATTTCCGCCTTGCCCGAAGTCGACTACCCCACCATTCAGGTGGTGACGCTGTACCCGGGGGCCAGCCCGGATGTGACCACTTCTTCCATCACCGCGCCGCTCGAACGCCAGTTTGGCCAGATGTCCGGGCTCAAGCAGATGTCGTCCCAGAGCTCTGGCGGCGCCTCGGTGATCACGCTGCAGTTCAACCTGGATCTGGGGCTGGACGTGGCCGAGCAGGAAGTCCAGGCGGCGATCAACGCGGCCAATAGCCTGTTGCCGACCGACCTGCCTAATCCACCGATCTACAGCAAGGTTAACCCGGCCGACCCGCCAATTCTGACCCTCGCGGTCACCTCCTCAACGCTGCCGATGACTCGCGTTCAGGATCTGGTCGATACCCGCCTGGCGCAGAAGGTCTCCCAGGTGTCCGGCGTCGGTTTGGTCTCCCTGTCCGGCGGCCAGCGGCCGTCGGTACGCGTTAATTTAAATCCGCAAGCCTTGGCCGCCTATGGCCTCGACAGCACTGCGGTGCGGGCAGCGATAAGCAACGGCAACGTCAATACGGCCAAGGGCAGCTTCGACGGTCCGACCCGAGCCTCGACCCTCGCCGCCAACGACCAGCTGCAATCGGCGGCCGACTACCGCGGGCTGGTCATCGCCTACAAGAACGGCTCCCCGGTGCGGCTCGCCGACGTGGCCGACATTGCGGAGGGGGCCGAGAACAACAAGCTTGCCGCCTGGGCCGGGCTTGACGAGGCCATCATCGTGAACGTGCAGCGCCAGCCCGGCGCCAACGTGATCAAGACCGTCGACAGCATCCGGGCCATCCTGCCCGCGCTGCAGGCGTCGCTGCCTTCGTCCGTCGAGGTGCGGGTGCTGACCGACCGGACGACCACCATCCGGGCCTCGGTGCGCGACGTCCAGTTTGAGTTGATGCTGGCCATCGCGCTGGTGGTGATGGTGATTTTCCTGTTTCTGCGCAATGTCTCCGCGACGCTGATTCCCAGTGTCGCGGTGCCCTTGTCCTTGATCGGCACCTTCGGCGTCATGTATCTGGCCGGCTTCTCGATCAACAACCTGACGTTGATGGCGCTGACCATTGCGACCGGTTTCGTGGTTGACGACGCCATCGTGGTGATCGAGAACATCACCCGCTACATCGAGCAGGGCGAAACCCCGCTCGCCGCCGCGCTCAAAGGGGCTGGCGAGATTGACTTCACCATCATCTCGCTGACTTTTTCGCTGGTGGCGGTGCTGATTCCGCTGCTGTTCATGGGCGACGTGGTCGGGCGGCTGTTCCGCGAGTTCGCCATCACGCTGGCGGTGGCGATTCTGATTTCGGCGGTGATCTCGCTGACGCTGACGCCGATGATGTGCGCCAAACTGCTGCGCCACATCCCCGCGGCGCAGCAAAGCCGCTTCGCCTTGGCCAGCGAGCGCTTCTTCGACCGGATCATCGCCCGCTACGGCGCTTCGTTGCGCTGGGTGCTGGAGCACCAGAAGCTGACATTGATGGTGGCGCTGGGCACGCTCGGGCTGACCGTCATGCTGTTCTGGCTCATTCCCAAGGGCTTTTTCCCGCTCCAGGACAACGGCGTGATTCAGGGCATCACCGAAGCGCCGCAGTCGGTGTCGTTTGCCGCGATGGCCGAGCGACAGCAGCGGCTGGCGCAGCAAATACTCACCGATCCGGACGTGGAAAGCCTGTCTTCCTTCATTGGCGTGGACGGCAGCAATGCCTCGCTCAACAGCGGCCGCCTGCAGATCAACCTCAAGCCGCTCTCCGAGCGCGGCGCCCGGGCTCCGGAAATCATCCGCCGCCTGCAGGAAAAGGTCGCGGACATTCCGGGCATCGCCGTCTACCTGCAGCCGGTTCAGGACCTGACCATAGAGGATAGCGTCAGCCGCACCCAGCTCCGCCTGGCTTCCTGCCTGCAGGGTCAGGCGGTACTGGGTGCGGCTGACGCTGTCCTCGATGGTCAGGTCCTGAACCGGCTGCAGGTAGACGGCGATGCTCGGAATGTCCGCGACCTTTTCCTGCAGGCGGCGGATGATTTCCGGAGCCCGGGCGCCGCGCTCGGAGAGCGGCTTGAGGTTGATCTGCAGGCGGCCGCTGTTGAGCGAGGC
>JASLDQ010000210.1 GCA_030151505.1 Chromobacteriaceae bacterium | reverse complement strand
CGGCCATCCGCGCCTGGTCCGGCCAGCATCCGCCAACCCGCATTGCCCCTGAGGCATGCGGGTTTTTTGCGGCCAGAAGGTCTGGAACCGGACCGGCTTGCGGCGGCATTTTTTTCCTGGCGGACGTGCTGCTGCGACAGCAATCGCTCCGCAACCAGTGTTGCTGCTGCAGCAATTGCGTTTTGGTTATTTTTTAACCTGTTGAAATTAAACATTAAATAACTTGGCATGCTTGTTGCGAAATGCTTGCCCATCGCTGGTCTGGTTCGGGTGTGGCGCAAGCGGACAAGGCGCCGCATGAATCACGCCTCAGCAGCCATGGCATTTTCGGCTGTCCGCAACGTCTCTCCGGTTCCAGCCATTGAACGAAATCATCGTGGCGTGAAGGCGACGAACGTACGGCGCCCTTTCCGTGCGTGCGTCACCGCCGCCACACCGTTCTCTCCATCCGCATCCAAGGAAAACACTATGCAAGGCATCGCAAAACGAATCGCAACGGCTCTGGCCGGATTACTGGTAGCAAGCGGCATGGCGCAGGCCGCCGACCAGCCGAAGGAAATCCGGCTCGACTACGCCTACTACTCTCCGCCGAGCCTCGTGCTCAAGCGCTTCGGCTGGCTGGAGGAGGCGTTCAAGGCCGACGGCGTGCCGGTCAAATGGGTGCTCAGCCAGGGCAGCAACCGCGCGCTGGAGTTTCTGAACAGCGGCAGCGTGGATTTCGGCTCCACCGCCGGGCTGGCCGCGGTGCTGTCCAGGGCCAACGGCAATCCGATCAAGAGCGTCTATGTGTACTCCCGCCCCGAGTGGACGGCGCTGCTGGTGCCGAAGGATTCGCCGGTCAGGTCGATCAAGGACCTGAAAGGCAAGAAGGTGGCCGCCACCAAGGGCACGGACCCCTACCTGTTCCTGCTGCGCAGCCTGCATAAAGAAGGCTTGTCCAAGAGCGACGTGGAAATCCTCGCCCTGCAGCACGCGGACGGCCGCGCCGCGCTGGAGCAGGGGCGGGTCGACGCTTGGGCCGGTCTCGACCCCTTGATGGCCGGCAGCGAGATTCAGGCTGGTTCCCGCATCCTGTACCGCAACGTGGCGTTCAACACCTACGGCTTCCTGAACACGACCGAGTCATTCGCCAGACAGTATCCGGACCATGTCAAACGGGTGATCGGCGCGTACGAAAAGGCGCGCAAGTGGATCGTCGCTCATCCGGCGGAAACCGCGAAGCTGGTGGCGGAGGAAGCGAAGCTGCCGCTGGACGTGGCCAGGCTCCAGCTCAAGCGCAACAATTTCAGCAATCCGGTGCCGGGTGCCGAACACGTCTCGGCCCTGAAGGCGGCCGCGCCCATTCTGGTGGAAGAGGCGCTGGTGAAAAACGGCACGAACGTCGGCGCCGTGATCGACGCGCTGGTGGAGCCGCGCTTCGCCAGCGCCGCCGTCAACTGAGGAGAAGATCATGGGCAAGGTGTCCTCAAGCCCGGCAGAGGTGGCTGCCGTGGAACTGGCTCCGCCGTCGGGCCAGCCGGGCCGGATCGTCAGCCTGGCGCGGGGGCTGGTGCTGCCTGTGTTGCTGCTGGCGATCTGGGAAGCCGCCGTGCGGGGAGGGTGGGTCAGCGCCCACCTGCTGCCTCCGCCATCAGAACTGGCCGGCACGCTGGCCGACTTGGCCGCCGGCGATGCCCTGTTCGGTCACGTCGCGATCAGCAGCCTGCGGGTTCTGGCCGGTTTCGCCATCGGTGCCGGGCTGGCCTTGATCGTGGGGGCGCTGGTCGGGCTCTCCCGTCAGGCCGAGGCGTATCTGGACCCGACTTTCCAGGCGTTGCGGGCGATTCCCTCCCTCGCGTGCGTGCCGCTGTTGCTGCTCTGGCTCGGCATCGGCGAAGCGCCGAAGATCACGCTGATCGCCATCGGCGCGTTTTTTCCGGTCTACCTGAACTTCGTCGCCGGCATCCAGAACGTGGACCGCAAGCTCGTCGAAGTCGGCGGTATCTACGGCTACCAGGGCTGGCGGCTGGTGGCCCGCATCTTTTTGCCAGCCACGCTGCCGAACCTGTTCACCGGCCTGCGCAGCGGGCTGTCGCTGGCGTGGATGTTCCTGGTCGCCGCCGAACTCATCGCCGCGACCCGCGGTCTGGGCTACCTGCTGACCGACGGCCGCGAAACCGCCCGCGCCGACCTCGTGATCGTGGCGATCATCGTCCTCGCGCTGCTCGGCAAACTGAGCGACACCCTGCTGCAATGGCTGGAAAAACGGTGCCTGGCGTGGCGGGACGTATATGCCGGCCGCCCGGCCTGACGGAGAACGCAATGAACCAGAACCTGCTCCACCTGCACGTGGCGGAAAAAAGCTTTCAGACCCGCCGCATCATCGACAACGTGCGTTTCGACATCCGGCCCGGCGAGATCGTCAGCCTCGTCGGCCCCAGCGGTTGCGGCAAAAGCACGCTGCTGCGCATCGTGGCCGGGCTGGACGCCGCCTACGCCGGCACGGTTCGCATCAACGGCGCCGCGCCCTCCCTGCATTCGCCGGATGTGGGCTTCATCTTTCAGGAGCCGCGCCTGCTGCCCTGGCTGACCGTGGCCGACAACGTGGGGTTCGAGCTGGGGCGTGGCGGCGGCCGCCATCCCCGGGTGCGGTCGCTGCTGGCCGAAGTGGGGCTGGCCGATTTCGCCGACGCCTACCCCAAGCAGTTGTCCGGCGGCATGGCCCAGCGGGCCGCGATTGCGCGCGGCCTGTTCAACCAGCCCGCGCTGCTGCTGGTGGACGAGCCGTTCAGCGCGGTGGACGCCTTCACCCGCATGCGCCTGCAGGACCTGCTGCTGTCGGCGGCGGGGCACCGCAACACCACGGTGCTGCTGGTCACCCACGACATCGGCGAGGCGGCCTATCTGAGCGACAGGATCATCGTCCTCGCCAGCGGCCCGGGGCGCATCGCCGGCGAAGTCGCGGTGAGCCTTCCCCGTCCGCGCGACCGCCGCCATCCCGAGCTGGCGCGGGTGGAATCGGAAGTGCTGACCCTGCTGAATGGCGGGACGCTGGACTACCTGGACCTGTCCGACGAAATCGCCGCCATTCCCCGCCCGCCGCAGCCTGTCGATTTGTCGATGCTGTCGTTCGCCATCTGAGCGCAGCCGCCACCCGCGGTTCATCCCGGCTTGAACCGTTCACGCGGGTTTCCTTTCGCTTGTTCGTGCCACACACCCGGCCCGGACCGGATGGATATTCCGCCAAACCAAACCCGCATGGCCCCTGTGGCATGCGGGTTTTTCCTTATCGGCAACACGGGGGCGGTGGTTGATCCGGGCGGTGTGTCGCCCCGGGCATTGTTGCTGTGGCAGCAGGCACTCCGCAATGTGTGCGGTTTTTAGCGCAGAGCTGGCAGCGGCTGATTTGTGCAAGTTGCTGAAATTTAAAGAAATAAATGTTGGCATGGTTGTTGCGAAACAGTCAGGGAATTGCCGTCCAGCTTCCGGACGCACAAGCAGACGAGATCTTGCATGAGCAACACCCCGGCAACCCTCGCCACATCCGGTGGTCTCCGGCATCCCGCCCGAACCCCGGCACTGGCCGGGGGCGTCGTGGCCGGGCCGGACAGGCCTACCGCCGCCTGAGCATTCCCGCCGGCCGAGCGGTCCGGATGACCGAGGGAGCATCCGGGCCACGCGGCCGGTGGACAGCAATCAAGCCAGAACCAGCAGAACCGAGAGAAGTCATGACGCATACGATTACCCCTCCACCCCATCCCGAGTCCGCCTCATCCGGTGCCACGGCCAGCATCCGGTTCGACAAGGTCAGCCACCAGTATTCGACCGCCCAAGGCCCGGTCGACGCGCTGGTCGACATCGATTTCTCCATCCAGAAAGGGGAGATTTTCGGAATCATCGGCCGCAGCGGCGCGGGAAAATCGACGCTGGTGCGGACGATCAACCAGCTCGAAAAACCCGGCGCGGGGCGTGTGCTGGTCAACGGCGCCGACCTCTCCGCCCTGTCCGAGCGCGACCTGGCCCTGGCGCGCCGGCGCATCGGCATGATCTTCCAGCATTTCAACCTGCTGTCCTCCGGCACGGTGGCCGAGAACATCGGCCTGCCGCTGCGGATCGCCGGCATCCCCCGCCGGGAAATCGACCGCAAGGTGCGCGCCTTGCTGGAACTGGTCGGCCTGTCGGACAAGCACGACGTCTATCCCGCCAAACTGTCCGGCGGCCAGAAGCAGCGCGTGGGGATCGCCCGCGCCCTGGTCCACGATCCCGACATCCTGCTGTGCGACGAGGCGACCTCGGCGCTCGACCCCGAAACCACTCAGTCGATCCTGACCCTGCTGCGCGACATCAACCGCCGCCTCGGCCTCACGGTCGTGCTGATCACCCATGAAATGGAAGTGATCCGGGAAATCTGCGATCGCGTCGCCGTGCTGGAGAAGGGGCGCGTCGTGGAACTGGGCGAGGTCTGGCGCGTATTCGGCGCGCCCCAGTCAGGCACCGCCGAAGCGCTGCTGCGCACCCTCGTGCATGACCTGCCGGCCGACCTGCAGGCGCGCATCGGGACCGAGCCGTCCGCCTCCCGCAACGAGCTGCTGCTCGACATCCGCATCGACGGCGAAAGCCGCCACGACCCCGATCTGGCCCGCCTCGTTGCCTCGCTCGGCCAGCAGGCCGTGCGCTTCCTGCATGGCGGCATCGAGCGGATTCAGGGGCGGGCCCAGGGACGGCTGGTGGTGTCCATCCCGGTCGGGGACGGACGGCATGAATTCGACGATCACGCCTGGGCGGCCCGGCTGGGGCTGGCGCCAAACCGGGTACGCACGCTTGGCTATGTAAATGGGGAGGCGCGTCATGGTTGATCTTTATCTGGAAGCGGCGCTGCAGACGCTGACGATGGTGGGCGTGTCGGCGCTGGTTTCCGCCGTCGCGGGGCTGGCGCTGGCGCTGGTGCTGGTGACCACCGGTCCGGGCGATCTGTATGCCTCGCCGCTGTTGCACAGGGTCATCGGCAACGCCGTCAACGTGTTCCGCTCGGTGCCTTTCATCATCCTGCTGGTGGTGTTGCTGCCGTTCACCCGGCTGGTCGTCGGGACGACGATCGGCGTGTGGGCGGCGGTGGTGCCGCTGTCGGTTGCCGGCACGCCGTTTTTCGCCCGGATTGCCGAAGTCAGCCTGCGCGAAGTCGACCGCGGACTGATCGAGGCGGCGCAGGCGATGGGCGCCCTGCGCTGGCACATCGTCCGCCACGTCCTGCTGCCGGAGGCGCTGCCCGGCATCGTCAGCGGCCTGACCATCACGCTGGTGGCGATGATCGGCTCGTCCGCCATGGCCGGCGCGGTCGGGGCCGGCGGACTCGGCGATCTGGCCATTCGCTATGGCTACCAGCGGTTCGACACGGAGGTGATGTTCGCCGTGCTGATCGGGCTGGTGCTGCTTGTCACCGTGGTTCAGGCCGTCGGCGATTTCTGGGCCCAGCGCCTTGACCGCCGCCGCTGAGCCACCGCGTTTTCTCATCGACCTGGCGGCATTCCGTCGGCTTGCCGCCCATCAGGAGCACTTCATGTCAGAAACTCTGGAACACCGCGCTGCCGCGGTGCAGGGGGCGGCTGCGTCCCAAATCGCCGGCGATACCGCCGACCGACTGCCGCGCCTGCCCGACCCGGCGACGGTGCGCGTCATCCGGTCCGACGCCGAGGCGATCGAGGTCGCCCGCGAACTGGCGGAAACCTTCGCCGCCGGCTCGGCCGAACGCGACCGCCACCGCCGCTTGCCGTGGGACGAGCTGGACCGCTACTCGGCCAGCGGGCTGGGCGGCATCACCGTGCCGAAGGAATATGGCGGCGCGGGCGTGTCGCACGCCACCCTCGCCGAGGTATTCCGCCTGTTGTGCGCCGCCGACCCCGCGCTCGGCCAGATTCCGCAGAACCAGTTCGGCGTGCTGGGCCTGGTCCACGAGCTGGCCAGCCACGAGCAGAAACAGCGCCTGTACGGTCTGGTGCTGGCTGGCCAGCGGCTGGGCAACGCCGGTCCCGAGCGCGGCACCCGCACCATCCTGCAGCAGAGCACGACCGTGACCGAGGCCGGCGGCACGCTGCGCCTCAACGGCACCCGTTTCTACTCGACCGGCGCGCTGTTCGCCCACTGGATTCCCAGCCGCGCGCTGGACGAGCAGGGTCGGGCGGTGACGGTGTGGGTGGCGCGCCACGCGCCCGGCGTGCAGGTCATCGACGACTGGTCGGCGTTCGGCCAGCGCACCACCGCCAGCGGCACGGTGCGCTTCGACAACGTCGAGGTCGATCCCGCCAACATCCTGCCGGTGTGGCAGCTGGCCGATCGTCCGGGCCTGAGCGGGCCGGTGTCGCAGCTGATCCAGGCCGCCATCGACGCCGGCATTGCCCAGGCCGCCGTCGACGACACCGTGCGCTTCGTGCGCGAGCGATCGCGGCCATGGGTCGATTCCGGCCTCGGCCGCGCCAGCGACGATCCCTACATCATCCATGCCGTCGGCCGGCTGAAGATCGACCTGCACGCCGCCAACGAGATCCTGCGCGAAGCCAGCGAGACGCTGGACCGCATCGCGGCCGCGCCGGTCACCGCCGAATCCAGCGCCGAGGCGTCGGTGGCGGTGGCGGCGGCAAAGGTGCTGACCACCGAAATCGCCCTTGAAGCCAGCGAAAAGCTGTTCGAACTGGCCGGCACCGCCGCCTCGCGGGCCGAGCACAACCTCGACCGGCACTGGCGCAATGCCCGCACCCACACCCTGCACGACCCGGTCCGCTGGAAGTACCACCTTATCGGCAACTATGCGCTCAACGGCGTGCTGCCGCGCCGCCACCAGTGGAACTGACCCCGAACGACGAGGATGACTCCGATGAGCTTGAACACCCTTTCCCTTGAAATTGCCGCCCCGCTGGCGGCCCCGGCGGCCATCCTGCGGGATGACGCCGAAGCGCTGGCGGTGGCTCATGAACTGGCGGCCGAATTCGCCGTCGACGCCTCCGACCGCGACCGCGAGCGGCGCCTGCCGTGGACCGAGGTCGAGCGCTTCTCGCGCAGCGGCCTGTGGGGCATCACCGTGCCGAAGGAATACGGCGGCGCCGGCGTGTCCAGCGTCACGCTGGCCCAGGTCGTCTCGATTCTCAGCGCGGCCGACAGCTCGATCGCCCATATTCCGCAGAACCATTTCTACTCGCTGGAAGTGCTGCGGGTCGGCGGCACCGAAGAACAGAAACGCTTCTTCTACGGGCTGGCGCTGCAGGGCCAGCGCTTCGGCAACGCGCTGGCCGAGATCGGCCACAAGGACTTCAAGCGCCGCACCCGCCTGACGCCCGACCCGGACCGGGGCGGCTTCCGCATCAGCGGGCGCAAGTTCTATTGCACCGGTTCGCTGTTCGCCCACTGGATTCCCACCCTGGTGGTGGACGAGAGTGAGACCGGCTGGCTGGCCTTCGTGCCGCGCGCGAGTTCCGGCGTGACCGTGACCGACGACTGGGACGGCTTCGGCCAGCGCGTGACCGGCAGCGGCTCGGTGCAGTTCGACGATGTGCATGTGGAGGCCGGCTGGATCGTGCCGTTCAAGGCCTCGTTCGACAGCCCGACCACGATCGGCCCGTTCGCCCAGATCATGCATGCCGCCATCGATCTGGGTATTGCCCGGGGCGCCTATGCCGCCACGCTGGAGTTCGTGCGCCAGCACACCCGGCCGTGGATCGATTCGGGCTCGGACCGGGCGACCGACGATCCGCTGACGCTGGAGCGGGTAGGCGATCTGGTGGTGCGGCTGCAGGCGGCAGACGCGCTGCTGCGGCGGGCCGGCCGGGTGCTCGATGCCGCCCAGGCCGCGCCGGACGAGCGCAGCGTCGCTGCCGCCTCGGTGGCGGTGGCCGAGGCGCGCGTGCTGAGCACCGAAGTGTCGCTGAAGGCCGGTACCCGGCTGTTCGAGCTGGCCGGCAGCGCCGCCACCCTTGCCGAATACAACCTCGACCGTTTCTGGCGCAATGCCCGGACCCACACCCTGCACGACCCGGTGCGCTGGAAATTCCACGCGGTCGGCAACTACTACCTCAATGACACGCTGCCCCCGCGGCACGGAGCGCTGTGACCATGGCGAAAAAGCAAATCCTGCTCAATGCGTTCAACATGAACTGCGTCGGCCACATCAACCACGGGTTGTGGACCCACCCGCGCGACAATTCGGTCGACTACAACACCCTCGAATACTGGACCGGTCTGGCGCAGACGCTGGAGCGCGGGCTGTTCGACGGCCTGTTCATCGCCGACATCGTCGGGGTGTACGACGTCTACCAGCAGTCCGTCGACCTGACCCTGCGGGAGGCGATCCAGCTGCCGGTCAACGACCCGATGCTGGTGGTGCCGGCCATGGCCGCCGCCACCCGCCATCTCGGCTTCGGCGTCACCTCCAACCTCAGCTACGAACCGCCCTACCTGTTCGCCCGGCGCATGTCGACGCTCGACCACCTGACGCGCGGGCGGGTCGGCTGGAACATCGTCACCGGCTATCTCGACAGCGCGTCGCGCGCCATGGGCCTGCCCGGGCTGGAGGCGCACGACCAGCGCTACGAGCGCGCCGACGACTATCTCGAACTGCTCTACAAGCTGTGGGAAGGCAGCTGGGAAGACGGCGCTGCCCGCCGCGACAAGGCCGGGCGCGTGTTCGCCGATCCGGCCAGGGTTCACCGCGTCCGGCACGAGGGGCCGTATTACCGGCTCGACGGCTACCACCTGTGCGAGCCGTCGATCCAGCGTACGCCGGTGCTGTTCCAGGCCGGCACCTCGCCGCGCGGCCAGCAGTTCGCCGCGCGCCATGCCGAGGCGATCTTCATCAGCGCACAGGACAAGGACAGCACGCGCAAGGTGGTGCAGGACCTGCGCGCGCAGGCCGTGGCCGCCGGCCGCCGGCCGGAAGACCTGAAGATCTTCGCCGGCATCGCCGCGGTGGTCGGCAAGACCCAGCGCGAGGCTCAGGAAAGGTTCGACGATTACTGGCACTACGCCAGCGCCGAGGCCGGCCTGGCCCACTTCGCCAGCAGCGTGAATGTCGACTTCGCCCGCTACGGGCTGGATGAGCCGATCGACTACAGCCGCGGCAACGCCATCGAGTCCGCCGCCCAGACCGCGCAGGCCAATGCGCTGACCCGGCGCAAGCTGCTCGACCGCTTCCGCCTCGGCAGCCGCTATCCGACCCTGGTCGGCGATGCGCAGCATGTCGCCGACGAGCTTGAGTCCTGGGCCAACGAGGTCGGGATCGACGGCTTCAATCTGGCGCGGACGGTGACCCCGGAAAGCTACGAAGACTTCATCGATCTGGTCGTGCCCGAGCTGCAAAACCGCGGCTCGTACAAGACCGCCTACGCCGAGGGCAGCCTGCGGCACAAATTGTTCGGCGAAGGCGACCGCTTGCCGGCCCGCCATGCCGCCGCCGGCCACCGCGTGGCTCCGGCGTCCG
>JASLDQ010000208.1 GCA_030151505.1 Chromobacteriaceae bacterium | reverse complement strand
GAGTCCTTGGGGTAATCATGCAGCATGCCTGCCCGATTCGGCCAGTCGTCATGCTCGCTACGGGGCACTCGGGGCTTGGGCCACGGCACGGAGAAATGAGCCGAAACTGCGCATCGAAGCCTGCTCCGCCGGCGGCGGACGACAGGCCAAAAAGCAAAAAGCCACTTCAAATGAAGTGGCTTTTTGCTTGATTCTGGCGTCCCCACGGGGAATCGAACCCCGGCCGCCGCCGTGAAAGGGCAGTGTTCTAACCGCTAAACTATAGGGACTTGTGTGGTGCACCCGGAGCGATTCGAACGCCCGACCCTCTGGTTCGTAGCCAGATACTCTATCCAACTGAGCTACGGGTGCACATCTTGGCGGAGAAAGAGGGATTCGAACCCTCGATACAGGTTTAAGCCCGTATGCTTCCTTAGCAGGGAAGTGCCTTCGACCACTCGGCCATTTCTCCGTCGAGGACGCGAAATATACGCAAGTCGCCCTGCAGCGTCAACCCGGACAGCGCAAAAAAACCCGCTCCGGATATGAAAAAACCGGCCTCTAGGCCGGTTTTTTTGGCAAAACAGTCGCTTAGGCTTCTTCGAGGCCGAAGACCTTGTGCAGCACGCGCACGGCCAGCTCGAGGTACTTCTCGTCGATCAGCACCGACACCTTGATTTCCGAGGTCGAGATCATCTGGATGTTGATGCCTTCCTCGGCCAGGGTACGGAACATGGTGCTGGCGATGCCACAGTGCGAACGCATGCCGACGCCTACCACCGACACCTTGGCGATTTTGTCGTCGCCGCTGACTTCGGCGGCACCGACGTGGGTCTGCACTTCGCGCAGGATGCCCAGCGCACGCTGGTATTCGCCGCGCGGCACGGTGAAGGAGAAGTCGGTGGTGCCCTGGGCGCCGACGTTCTGGATGATCATGTCGACTTCGATGTTCGCGTCGGCGATCGGGCCGAGAATCTGGTAGGCGATCCCCGGCTTGTCCGGCACGCCCTTGACGTTGATGCGCGCTTCGTTACGGTCGAACGCGATACCGGCAACGACGGCCTTTTCCATATTCTCATCTTCCTCAAACGTAATCAGCGTGCCCTCGCCTTCCTCTTCGAACGAGGACAGCACGCGCAGGCGAACCTTGTACTTGCCGGCGAATTCCACCGAGCGGATCTGCAAAATCTTCGAGCCGAGCGACGCCATCTCGATCATCTCCTCGAAGGTGATGGTCTTGAGGCGGCGGGCTTCCGGCACCACGCGCGGGTCGGTGGTGTAGACGCCGTCGACGTCGGTGTAGATCTGGCACTCGTCGGCCTTGAGCGCGGCGGCCAGCGCCACGCCCGAGGTATCGGAACCGCCACGGCCCAGCGTGGTCACGTTGCCCGACTCGTCGATGCCCTGGAAGCCGGCAACTACCACGACGCGGCCGGCGTCGAGGTCGGCGCGCATGCGGGCCTCGTCGATCGACTGGATGCGGGCCTTGGTGTGGGTGCTGTCGGTGTGCAGCGCGACCTGCCAGCCGGTGTAGCTGACGGCGTCGAGGCCGATTTCCTTCAGCGCCATGCTCAACAGGCCGATGGTGACCTGCTCGCCGGTGGAGATGATCTGGTCGAGCTCGCGCGGATCGGGGTTGGACTGGATTTCGCGGGCCAGTGCAATCAGGCGGTTGGTCTCGCCGCTCATCGCCGAAACGACGACCACGAGATCATGCCCTTGCGCTTTCCACTTGGCGACGCGGCGGGCGACATTCTTGATGCGCTCCGGAGAGCCCATCGAGGTGCCACCGTACTTCTGAACGATGAGTGCCATGTTGCTTCTTGCGTAAGGTTACAAAAATTTTTAGTGCCGGGATTCTAACCGCAGTTGTCGCGGCAATGATAGCCGGGTAGCGACTGGCGGCAATCACGCGTCCAGACGGGTGCCGCCGCTGTAAATCACGAAGCCGTTGTTGCGGGCGAACCCCGCCAGCGTCAGGCCAGCCTCCCCTGCCAGCTGTACCGCCAGCGCGGTCGGCGCCGACACAGCCACCAGCATTTCGATGCCGACTTCGGCCGCCTTGTGCACCATCTCGTAACTGGCCCGACTGGTGACCAGCGCGAACCCATCGCCGAGACCGGCGCGCGCGCGTGCACCGATGAGCTTGTCGAAGGCCACATGGCGGCCGACATCCTCGCGCACCAGTTGCAGTTCGCCCGACGGTGCAACCCATGCCGCGGCATGGGTGCAGCCGGTGTCGCGAGCCAGCGGCTGCTGCCCGGGCAAACTGGCCAGCGCGCGCCGGATCGCCGTAGCACTAAAGCGGCTTGTTCCACCCACCGGGGCAACCGGGCGCACGGCCTGCCGCAGGCTTTCCACTCCGCACAGTCCGCAGCCGGTACGACCGGTCAGGTTGCGGCGGCGCTCCTTCAGCGCGGCAAAGCGGGCGGCCGCCAGCTCGATGTGCAGTTCGATGCCCTCGGTACGGATGAGCTGCTCGCAACCGTACAGCTCGGCTGGCCCCGACACGATGCCCTCGGACAGGCTGAAGCCGAGCGCGAAGTCTTCCAGATCGTCCGGCGTCGCCATCATCACCACATGCGACAAACCGTTGTAAACCAGCGCCACCGCCACTTCGGCGGCAATGTGGTCGGCGGCCGATACGATCTCGTCGCCACGATGGCGCTCGACTTCGACCTGATAACTGCGGGGATGCTCGTCTGTAATCATGGAAATGTGGCGGTGAAAAACTTATCAATGAAGAACGCAGCCGGACAGTGTACCCCGCCGCCCCCGGGAACCGGCACGGGCCTTGCCGTGGCGGCATGCCGTTGCGGGTGAACCCCAACAGCCAAACCGCCAAATATCCGTTAATCTATAAGGTCGGAGTGCTTATGGCATTTACCGGAATGAATGCTCCGAATGCGTTTTTTAGACATTTATCATCATCCTGATTCCGCCCCCTACCCTGATGGAGGTTCACCATGCAGGTTAATCGTCGGCAGTTCTTCAAGATCTGCGCCGGCGGGGTTGCAGGTTCCAGCCTGGCTGTTCTCGGTGTCGCACCGGAAACCGCCCTGGCCGATGTGCGCGCCTACAAGCTCATGCGCGCCACGGAAACCCGCAACACCTGTCCTTACTGCTCTGTAGGCTGCGGCCTGTTGATGTACAGCCTCGGTGACGGCGCCAAGAACGCCAAATCCGAAATCTTCCATATCGAAGGCGACGCCGACCATCCGGTCAGCCGCGGCGCCCTGTGCCCCAAGGGCGCGGGCCTGATCGACTTCATCCACAGCCCCAACCGCCTCAAGTACCCGGAAGTCCGCGAAGCCGGCGCCAAGGAATGGAAGCGCATCGGCTGGGACGAAGCGTTCGAACGCATTGCCAAGCACATGAAGGCCGACCGCGACGCCAACTTCGTCGCGCAGAACGCCGACGGCAAGACCGTCAACCGCTGGACTACCACCGGCTTCCTCGCCGCGTCGGCCTCCAGCAACGAAACCGGCTACATCACCCACAAAGTGGTGCGTAGCCTGGGCATGCTGAGCATCGATAACCAGGCTCGCGTTTGACACGGACCGACGGTGGCAAGTCTTGCCCCAACATTCGGTCGCGGTGCGATGACCAACCACTGGGTTGACATCAAGAACGCCGATCTGGTCATCATCATGGGCGGCAACGCCGCAGAAGCCCACCCCGTCGGTTTCCGCTGGGTGGTCGAAGCCAAGCAGACCCGCGGCGCCAAGCTCGTCGTGGTCGATCCGCGCTTCACCCGCTCCGCCTCGGTGGCCGACTACTACGCACCGATCCGCTCGGGGACCGACATCGCCTTCCTCGGCGGTGTGATCAACTGGCTGGTGGCCAACGACAAGATCAACTGGGACTACGTCAAGTCCTACAGCAACGCGAGCCTGCTGGTCAGCGAAAACTTCGCCTTCGACGAAGGCCTGTTCAGCGGCTGGAACGACGAGCAGAAGAAATACGCCGACAAGTCGAGCTGGGCCTACCAGCTGGACGAGAATGGCCAGGCCAAGACCGACGACACCCTGCAGGACCCTCGTTGCGTGTGGCAACTGATGAAGGCCCACTACGCCCGCTACACGCCGGACGTGGTCAGCAACATCACCGGCACGCCCAAGGACCAGTTCCTCAAGGTGTGCGAAATGCTGGGCGAATGCGCCAAGCCGAACAAGGTCGCGTCCTTCCTGTATGCGCTCGGCTGGACCCAGCACTCGATCGGCTCGCAGAACATCCGCACCATGGCCATGGTGCAGATCCTCCTTGGCAACATGGGCATGCCCGGCGGCGGCATCAACGCGCTGCGCGGCCACTCCAACATCCAGGGCCTGACTGACATCGGCCTGCTGTCGACCAATCTGCCCGGCTACATGAGCCTGCCGAGCGAAAAAATGGCCGACTACCAGGACTACATCACCAAGGCCACGCCGAAGGCCCTGCTGCCGGATCAGATGAACTACTGGGGCAACACGCCCAAGTTCTTCGTCAGCCTGATGAAGTCGATGTACGGCAGCGCCGCCACGGCCGAGAACAACTGGGCCTTCGACTGGCTGCCGAAGTGGGACAAGCTGTACGACGTTCTGCAGGTGTTCGAGCTGATGAACCAGGGCAAGATCAACGGCTACTTCTGCCAGGGCTTCAACCCGGTCGCGTCTTTCCCGAACAAGAACAAGGTCGTCGCCTCGCTCTCCAAGCTGAAGTATCTGGTCATCATGGACCCGCTGGTGACCGACACCTCGACCTTCTGGAAGAACCACGGCGAACAGAACGACGTCAAGACCGAGGAGATCCAAACCGAAGTCTTCCGCCTGCCGACCACCTGCTTCGCCGAGGAAGACGGCGCCATCGTCAACTCCGGTCGCTGGCTGCAGTGGCACTGGAAGGGCGCGGATGCGCCGGGCGAGGCCCGTGCCGACATCGAGATCATGGCCGAGCTGTACCTCAAGCTCAAAGCCATGTACCAGAAGGACGGCGGAGCTTTCCCCGACCCGGTGCTGAACCTCGACTGGAAGTACGCCGAAGCCGCCAACCCGACGCCGGAAGAGCTGGCCAAGGAAATGAACGGCAAGGCCTTGGCCGACATCCCGGACCCGAAGGACCCGACCAAGTTCCTCGCCAAAAAGGGAGAACTGCTGCCGAGCTTCGCCCTCCTGCGCGACGACGGCACCACCGCCAGCGGCTGCTGGATCTTCACCGGCAGCTGGACCCAGGCCGGCAACCAGATGGCGCGCCGCGACAACACCGACACCGGTCTGGGCAACACCCCCGGCTGGGCGTGGGCATGGCCGGCCAACCGTCGCATCATCTACAACCGCGCCCAGCTCGACCGTGACGGCAAGCCGTGGGATCCGACCCGCTTCCACATCAAGTGGAACGGTGAGAAGTGGGTGGGGGGCGATGTGCCGGACTTCAAGGCCGACGAACCGCCGGGCAGCAAGATGAATCCGTTCATCATGCAACCGGAGGGCATGGCCCGCCTGTTCGCGCTCGACAAGATGGCCGAAGGGCCGTTCCCCGAGCATTACGAACCGTTCGAGTCGCCGATCGGCACCAACCCGCTGCATCCCAAGGTGGTGTCCAACCCGGCCGCTCGGATGTTCGCGCCGGACCGCGAGCAGCTCGGGACCAACGACAGCTTCCCGTACGTCGGCACGACCTACCGTCTGACCGAGCACTTCCACTACTGGACCAAGAACTCGCGGATCAACTCGATCATGCAGCCGGAACAGTTCGTGGAAATCGGCGAAGCGCTGGCGAAGGAAAAGGGCATCGCCCACGGCGATACGGTCAAGGTGTCGAGCAAGCGCGGCTACATCAAGGCCAAGGCCGTGGTGACCAAGCGGATCAAGGCGCTGCAGGTGAACGGCAAGACCATCCACCACATCGGCATCCCGATCCACTGGGGTTACGAAGGGGTGGCCAAGAAGGGCTTCATCGCCAACACGCTGACGCCCTTCGTCGGGGATGCGAACACCCAGACGCCGGAGTTCAAGTCCTTCCTCGTCAACGTGGAAAAGATCTAAGGAGAACGGGACATGGCATTGCAATCTCTTGACATCACCCGTCGCTCCGCCAGCCCGACCGCGCCGCCGCAGGCGCGGAACACGCTGGAGGTCTCGAAGCTGATCGACGTGTCGGCCTGCATCGGCTGCAAGGCCTGCCAGGTGGCGTGCTCGGAATGGAACGACCTGCGCGACGACATCGGCAGCAACGTCGGCGTCTACGACAACCCGGCCGACCTGTCGGCCCAGTCGTGGACGGTGATGCGCTACGCCGAGGTCGAAGACAACGGCAGGCTGGAGTGGCTGATCCGCAAGGACGGCTGCATGCACTGCGCCGAGCCGGGCTGCCTCAAGGCCTGCCCCTCGCCCGGCGCGATCATCCAGTACAGCAACGGCATCGTCGACTTCCAGGAAGAGCACTGCATCGGCTGCGGCTACTGCATCTCCGGCTGCCCGTTCAACGTGCCGCGCATCAACCCCAAGGACAACAAGGCCTACAAGTGCACCCTGTGTTCCGACCGCGTGTCGGTCGGGCAGGAGCCCGCGTGCGTCAAGACCTGTCCGACCGGGGCGATCCGCTTCGGCAGCAAGGAGGACATGAAGGAATTCGCCGCCACCCGCGTCGAGGACCTCAAGTCGCGCGGCTACGCCAATGCCGGGCTGTACGACCCGCAGGGCGTCGGCGGCACCCACGTGATGTACGTGCTGCACCACGCCGACAAGCCGGAGCTGTATTCCGGCCTGCCGAAGGAGCCGAGCATCAGCGCGGTGGTGGGGCTGTGGAAGGGCATGCTCAAGCCGCTGGCCACCCTCGGCATCGCCGCCGCCGGCCTGTTCGGTTTCTTCCACTACATCTCCGTCGGCCCCAACCGGGCTGAAGACGACGAGGAGGACAAGGCATGAGCCGCGAAAAGCTGATCCAGCGTTACTCCACCGCCGAGCGCATCAACCACTGGATCGTGGCGGTGTGCTTCGTGCTGCTGGCCCTGTCGGGCCTGGCCTTCTTCTACCCGGCCTTCTTCTGGCTCACCGGGGTGTTCGGCACCCCGCAGCTGGCGCGCATCGTCCACCCCTTCGTCGGGGTGCTGATGTTCGCCGGCTTCGCCCGCCAGTTCTTCCGCTACTACCACCACAACTTCATCAACCATGAAGACGTGAGGTGGATGAAGTCGGTCGGCACGGTGCTGAAGGGCCACGAAGTCGGCGACATCGGCAAGTACAACGGCGGTCAGAAGGGCATGTTCTGGCTGATGAGCGCCTGCCTCGTGCTGCTGATGGCGTCGGGCCTGGTGATCTGGCGGCCGTACTTCGCCTACCACTTCCCCATCCCGCTCATCCGCGTGGCCCTGCTGGTGCATGCCGCCAGCGCCATCGCGCTGATCGCCGGCATCATCATCCACGTGTACGCGGCCCTGTGGGTCAAGGGCACGATCCGGGCGATGGTGGAAGGCGTGGTCACCCACGCCTGGGCCAGGAAGCACCATCCGAAGTGGTACCGCGAGCAGACCGGCGCGGCCGACAAGAAGTAGGCGCGGCGCCGTCCGTGCCGGCCGCCGGTCGCCTCAGGCCGGCGGCCCCCATTCCCCCGGCCCGGCGGCCTGCGCCGCCGGGCGCATGGAGTCCGACATGACGCTCAAGATCGTCGAACGGGGCCAGATCGAACAGGCGGCGGGAGGCATCCCGCCGTTTTATCTTCCCGCCCCCCTTTCCCGCTACACCGACCGCGCCGCCCGCTTCGACACGCTGGCGGCCGGCCACCCGCTGGCCGACTACCTGCGCCTGTGCGCCGCGATCAGCCGCGCCCAGGCCGGCTGGGTCAAGGCGCAGCCGCTGACGCTGCCCGAGCGCGACCACTACTGGGAGGCGTGCGTGCTGCACGGCCTGCCGCCGCTGGGCACCGACGCCTGGCCGCGCGACCCGGTCTGGCAGGCCGGGCTGCGCTTCATCGTGCGCGAACTGCAGGCCGGCCAGCCGGCCGATGCCGTCGCCACGGTGCTGGCGCGGCTGGCCGCCGCCGACGCCGCCGCGCTGGAACAGCAGGCGAGCGTGCTGCTGTCCGGCGACTGGAGCGGCCTCGACCGCGCCATCGCGCCTTTCCTCGCCGCCGCGCTGCAGGCCTACTTCAGCCAGCTGGCCAGCCAGTTGCAGCCGGGCTGGCTCGGCGCCCGCCACGACCACGCCGGCCACTGCCCGGCCTGCGGCTCGGCCCCGACCGCCAGCACCCTGCGCCCCGGCGCCGAAGGGCTGCGCTACGTCCACTGCTCGCTGTGCGAGACCGAGTGGCACCAGGTGCGGGTCAGCTGCACCGGCTGCGGCTCGACCAAGGGCATCGCCTACTGGACGCTGGACGACCGCGAGGTCAAGGACGCGGTGGTGCAGGCGGAGAGCTGCGACGAATGTCACGGCTACCTCAAGCTGCTGCACCCGGAAAAGGCGCTGGACGCCGACCCGCTGGCGGACGATCTGGCCACGCTGACGCTGGACCTGCTGCTGGACGAGAAGGGCTACCAGCGCGG
>JASLDQ010000164.1 GCA_030151505.1 Chromobacteriaceae bacterium | reverse complement strand
TCGCCGGCTTCGACCTCGTCGCGGTTGCCGACGTACAGCCAGTCGTTCTCGCGGTCGGACAGCCGGCGGTATACCGGTTGGCCGGCCTGATAGAACATCAGGCCGCTGCCGCGGAAGAAGTCCAGCGGCAGCATGGCGCGGCCGGGCCGCTCGAACAGCATGGCGGCGGCCTCCAGATCGAGCGACCGGACGCGCGCGCGGTCTTCGCAGTAGCCGCCGACAAACATCAGCAAAAGCGGCATCGGCAGCAGCGCCCAGTCACCGCCCATGCCGAACATGGCGGTCAGCACGGTGGCGCCGGTAAAGAAGAAGGTACTGGAAAAAAACTGTTGTTTCGCATTCATCGGGACTCTCCGGCTTGCGGTTCGCGGCAGTCGTCCCCCCTGTTTTCCCTGAGTCAAGGAATGCATGACGCCGCCCGGAAGGCGGCGCTGCTTGCTTGTTGTTTTTGGTGTCTCGTTATGTTGCAGCGTAGCAGGTGGTGTGACCACATGCAGGTATCGATTTGTATGCGGCGGCAATGACAAACGCCATGGCCCGGGGACCATGGCGTCGTGCAGGTGGGGCCGCGCGGCTTATTCGGCCGGGCTCTCCTTCGGCTCCGGCGGCGCGATCTGCTCGGCGTAGCCGCATTCCTTCTGCGGGCAGACCTTCTCGGTGCCGCGGCGCTTGGTGGTCTTGATCGTCAGGATCGGCCAGCCGCACTGCGGGCAGGGTTCGGCCACCGGCGGGTTCCAGGTCGCGTACTTGCACTTGGGGTAGGTATTGCAGCTGTAGAACAGTTTGCCGTAGCGGCTCTTGCGCTCGATCAGGCTGCCTTCCTTGCACTCCGGGCACTGCACGCCGGTGTCGCGCGGCTTTTCCAGGGGCTCGATGTGCTTGCACTTGGGGTAGTTGGCGCAGCCGATGAACTTGCCGTAGCGGCCCTTCTTGACCACCAGCTGGCCGCCGTCATCCGGGCAGACGCGGTCTTCGATGATCACCTGCGCCTCTTCCTCGGCCGCCTGCTCGGCGGTTTCATTGAGGTTGCGGGTGTAGTCGCAGTCGGGGTAGCCGGTGCAGCCGATGAAGCGGCCGCGCTTGCCGAAGCGGATGTTGAGCGGCTTGCCGCACTTGGGGCAGGCTTCGTCCAGCGCCTCGGTGGTGATTTCGGCGCGGCTGATGCCTTCCTTCTCGACGATCTGCTTGTGGAAGCCTTTCCAGAAGGTGTCGAGCACCGGAATCCACGGGCGCTTGCCGGTGGAGATGTCGTCGAGCTGGTCTTCCAGCTTGGCGGTGAAGTGGTAGTCGACGTACTGCTCGAAGTGCTCGGTCAGGAACTTGTTGACGATGTCGCCGGTGTCGGTCGGCTCGAAGCGCTTTTTCTCCAGCGTGACGTACTCGCGGTCCTTCAGCGTCTTGATGATCGAGGCGTAGGTGGACGGCCGGCCAATGCCGTATTCCTCCAGCGCCTTCACCAGGCTGGCTTCGGAGAAGCGCGGCGGCGGCTGGGTGAAGTGCTGTTCGCCGTAGAGCTTGTCGACCGGCAGGCTGTCGCCGACTTCCAGCGCGGGGAGCTTGGCGCTGTCCTCGTCGTCGCTCGAATCGTCCACGTCTTCCTGGTACACCGCGATGAAGCCGGGGAAAGTCAGCACCTGGCCGGTGGCGCGGAACACGCCGTCGCCCACGGCGATATCGACCGCCGTGGTGTCGAACCTGGCCGGCGACATCTGGCAGGCCAGCGTGCGCTTCCAGATCATGTCGTAGAGCTTGAACTGGTCGGGCGTCAGGAAGGGCTTGATCGATTCCGGGCTGCGGAAGATCGAGGTCGGGCGCACGGCTTCGTGCGCTTCCTGCGCGTTCTTCGACTTGTTCTTGTAGCTGACTTCGCTCTTGGGCAGGTAGTCGGGCTCGAAATTGGTGCCGATGTAGTGACGGATTTCGGCCAGCGCGTCGTTGGACAGCACCACCGCGTCGGTACGCATATAGGTGATGAGGCCGATCTGGCCCTGGCCGACGTCGACGCCCTCATAGAGCTGCTGGGCGGTGCGCATGATGCGGTCGGTGGTCATGCCGAGCTTGCGCACGCCTTCCTGCTGCAGCGTCGAGGTGGTGAACGGTGCAGCCGGGCTGCGCGATTTTTTCTTCTTTTCCACCGCCGTCACCGTGGCCGGCAGCTCGCTCAGCGCGGACACGATGGCGGCCTGGGTGGTGTCGTCGGGAATGTCGAACTGCTCAAGCTTCTTGCCGCGCCACTCGTTGAGCTTGGCGCCGAATTTGGTGCGGCCCTTGTGGCTGTCCAGGTGGACCGACCAGTATTCCTGCGCGGTGAAGGCGCGGATCTCGGCCTCGCGTTCGCAGATCAGGCGCAGTGCCGGGCTCTGCACCCGGCCGGCCGACAGGCCGCGGCGGATTTTCTTCCACAAGAGTGGCGACAGGTTGAAGCCGACCAGATAGTCGAGCGCGCGGCGGGCCTGCTGGGCGTCGACCAGGTCCTGCAGGATTTCGCGCGGGTTGGCCACGGCGTCGAGTACGGCATTCTTGGTGATTTCGTGGAACACCACGCGCATCACCTTCTTGTCCTTCAGGAGCTTCTTGTTCTGCAGGATCTGCAGCAGGTGCCAGGAAATCGCCTCGCCTTCGCGGTCCGGGTCAGTCGCGAGATAGATGGTGTCGGCTTCGCGCACGGCGGCGGCGATGGCGTCGACATGCTTGGAGTTCTTCGCGATGACCTGATACTTCATCGCGAAGTCCTTGTCCGGGTCCACCGCGCCGTTCTTGGGCACGAGGTCGCGTACATGGCCGTAGGAGGCGAGTACCTCGAAGTCGGCTCCGAGATATTTCTTGAGGGGTTTCGCCTTGGACGGCGATTCAACGATCAGCAGATTGGCGGACATGGTGGTCGGGTAAGAAGCCCTGGTGGCGGCTGGCGGCGCATCGGTCCGGGTCAGGCCGGTGCGGTCGCCCGCTGCGGATGTATGGGCCGGCAAACGGAAAAAAGCCGGCGATGGTATGGGTTAAGGCGGTTCACTGCAATGTGGCAGGGCCGTCGAGCGCACTCATCAGTTCATCGGCGAGCAGCGCGTCGATCTCGGCCGAGTAGCGCCACAGCACCGTCAGGGTCAGCAGCCGAACCGCATCCAGATCGAGTTCGTCGGCCGGTACGGCCATCAGACGGTCGATCAGGAGCTCGCGCTGCAGGTTGCTGAGCCCGCCGCTTTCGTCGAGGAAATGGATGAAGCCGCGGCATTCGGCCGGCAGCTGTTCGCATTCCTCGGAGGAGAAAATCCGGGTGGCGCGGCTTTCGCCGTAGATTTCGGGCAGCGAGGGTTCGTCGAGCGCGGCCAGCCACTGAAACGCCTCGTTGATCTCGTCGTCGTCGAAGCCTTCCGCCGTCAGCTTGCGGGCAAGCTGTTCCGGCGCCGGGCACGAGGCGTAGTCGCCGTAGGCCTGCACAAGATAGGCAAGTACATCGAACATGATCGGGCGGTTCCGGTGAGTCGTTAAAAACAGGAGAGGATCTGGCAAGGCGGACGGCCTCAAACAACGCGCTGAAAGCGTCGGCCGGGCAGTGCGGCGATCTTGCCGTCAAGCTCAAGCGGCAGCAGCATCGCCAAAAGCCGCTCGACCGTCAAGCCCGCCCGTTCGGCCAGGGTGTCGGCGTCGACCGGATCGTAGCCCAGGATCGTCAGCAGGGGGTCGTCTTCGGCGGTTTCTCCGGCGGGTTCGGCAACGGGCAGCGGCGTCAGCGGCGGCAGTTCGGTCAGGATGTCGTCCGTGGTTTCGGTCAGTTTGGCGCCGTCGCGGATGAGCGCGTGACAGCCGCGCGCCAGTGGCGAGTGAATGGAGCCGGGGACGGCGAACACTTCGCGCCCGGCTTCGAGCGCCAGCCGCGCGGTGATCAGCGAGCCGCTTTCGACGTTGGCCTCGACTACCAGGCAGCCGGCCGCCAGCCCGGCGATGATGCGGTTGCGGCGCGGGAAATTCGCCGCCAGCGGCGGCGTGCCCAGTGCGAATTCGCTGACAATCAGGCCGCCGGCGGCAATGGCATGGGCAAGCTCGCGGTTGCGGGCCGGGTAGATGCGGTCGATCCCGGTGCCGATGACCGCGACCGTCGCCGCCGGGGTGGAGAGTGCGCCGCGATGGGCCGCCGCGTCGATCCCGGCCGCCAGTCCGCTGACCACGGTATAGCC
>JASLDQ010000147.1 GCA_030151505.1 Chromobacteriaceae bacterium | reverse complement strand
GTCGTCGTGACCCAGCTGGACCGGGGTCGCCTCCTTATGGCGGCCAGCGGAGAGGGTGTCGTTGAAGCGGACGTGGCCCGGCAGCTTGAACGGCGGCACCATCTTCTTGATCTTGCGGATGACGAAATTGACGATCTGGCGCTTGGGAAAGTCGAGCAGGTCACCGATGCCGGTGACGATGACATTCTTGACCTGGGTGTGGCCGATCACCTGTTCCAGCACGTTGGCGAAGTTTTCGACAATCACGATGGTTTCGACGCCGGCGTCGTTAAGCTGGTGCTCGAGTTCGCGCGGGGTATAGAGCGGATTGACGTTGACCACGGTGTAGCCCGCCCGCAGGATGCCGAACACCGCGACCGGGTATTGCAGCAGGTTGGGCATCATGATGGCGACGCGGGAGCCGCGCGGCAGCTTGAGTGTGTGCTGCAGGTAGGAGGCGAAGCGGCGGGTGAGCTCGTCGAGCTCGCCGTACTTGTAGACCTTGCCCATATTGGCCATGGCAGGCCGGTCGCGGAACTTCTCGACCGCACGGATGAAGACTTCGGGCACCGACTGGAACTGGTTGATGTCGATTTCGGGCGCGACACCGCTTTGGTAATTTTTTAGCCAGACTTTGTCCATATTCTCCTTCTCCCTGTGGCATGACGCAGTTATTGGTTTGGTGTAGTCCAGCGCATGCAGGAATGCCGACCCGCTGAGCCTTGACTTCTTCAAACGTATGTTTGAATGGCGCTAACTGTAGCCTAAACAATTTTTCGGCGTCAAAAAAGACGATGGCGACAAGACGCGTCCGTGCGTCATCATGCCGGCCAAAATATGCTTTGTCATCGGCAGGCCCTTGCGGCAAACCGGTCTGTTCCTTGCGCAAGGGCGGAGTTTCATTCCGGCCAGGAAACTGTTAGAATTTAAAAGATTAGGGATGGGCGTTTCGCCCATTTTTTATTTGCGGAACAAAACATACATGGATGTTCGAACGCTGCTTGAGAACACTCTGCCCGGTCTCGGTTACGAGCTGGTCGACGTGGAGCTGATGCGCAACGGTGGTTTGCGCGTATTTATTGATCAGCCAAATGGCATCACGCTGGACGACTGCGTCAGTGTCAGCAATCACCTGACACGGCTGTTTGCCGTCGAGGATGTTGACTATGACCGGTTGGAAGTGTCATCGCCGGGGCTGGACCGGCCGCTGAAGAAAGAAGCCGATTTCGTGCGCTTCGTCGGCGAGCGCGCCCGGATCAAGACCCGTCTGCCACTCGAAACCCGCAAGAACTTTATCGGCGTGCTGAAGGGCGTGGCAGGCGACAAGGTCGAAATCGAAGTGGACGGCAAGGTGTTCAGCATTCCGTTCAGCAGCATCGACAAAGCGCGGCTCGATCCGGAGTTTTAATCGGGCATCGGGCGGTACGGCCTTGCGGCAAGCTGGCTGGAAGAATTCGGAGGGGATTGCATGAGTCGCGAGATTCTATTGTTGGTTGACGCGCTGGCGCGTGAAAAGAACGTCAGCAAGGACATCGTGTTCAGCGCGCTGGAGATGGCGCTGGCATCGGCTACCAAGAAAAAATTCAATGAGGACGAGGTCGACGTGCGCGTCGCCATCGACCGCAATACGGGACAGTACGAATCGTTCCGTCGCTGGACCGTGGTGGAAGACAACGATCACGAATTCCCCAGCCGCGAGATCGCTATTTCCGATGCCGCCGAGCACGGCGTCGAAGCCGTGGTGGGCACGGTGAAGGAAGAACCGCTGGAGCCGATCGAATTTGGCCGCATCGGCGCGCAGACTGCCAAGCAGGTCATCCTGCAGCGCATCCGCGATGCCGAGCGCGAGCAGGTGCTCAACGACTTCCTCGATCGCAACGAGCATCTGGTGTCGGGCACAATCAAGCGGATCGAACGCGGCAACGCCATCATCGAGCTGGGCAAGCTCGAAGCCCTGCTGCCGCGCGAACAGATGATTCCGAAGGAAAACCTTCGCGTCGGCGACCGCGCCAAGGCCTGCCTCCTGCGGGTCGATCGCCATGGCCGCGGTCCGCAGCTGATCCTGTCGCGCACCTCGCCCGAATTCGTCGTTCGCCTGTTCGAGCAGGAAGTGCCGGAAATCGAAGAAGGCGCGCTGGAAATTCGCGGTTGCGCCCGTGATCCGGGCAGCCGCGCCAAGATCGCGGTCAAGGCCAACGATCCGCGCGTCGACCCGCAGGGTACCTGCATCGGCATGCGCGGTTCGCGCGTGCAGGCTGTGACCGGCGAGCTGGCCGGTGAACGGGTCGATATCGTGCTGTGGGCGGGAGACCCGGCCCAGTACGTCATCAACGCCCTGTCGCCGGCCGAAGTGCAGCGCATTCTGGTCGACGAGGACAGTCACGCGATGGATGTCGTGGTCGAGGAAGACCAACTGGCGCTGGCCATCGGCCGTGGAGGACAAAATGTCCGTCTGGCGTCCGAACTGACCGGCTGGGTGCTCAACATCATGACCGTGGCCGAAGCCGAGGAAAAAAATGAAGCCGAGGACGCCGAAGTGCGCCAGCTCTTCATTGAAAGCCTCGACGTCGACGAAGAAATGGCCGACATCCTCGTGGCGGAAGGTTTCACCACGCTGGAAGAGGTCGCCTATGTGCCGATCGCCGAAATGCTGGAGATAAGCGCGTTTGACGAAGACACCGTTAACGAACTCAGAAGCCGCGCCCGCAATGCGCTGCTGACCCAGGCCATCGCCTCGGAAGAAAAAGTCAGCAGCGTGGCAGAGGAGCTGCGCACCTTGGACGGCATGACGCAGGACATCCTGGTCAAATTGGCCGATCATGATGTGACCACGCGCGACGAACTGGCTGATCTTGCGGTGGACGAACTGTCCGAGATGACCGGTGTTACTGAGGATGCAGCTCGCGCCCTGATCATGAAGGCGCGCGAACACTGGTTCGAGCAGCAGTAAGCCCGTCAAGGACAAAGGATTAAACAGGAAACCGCATGCAAGAAACGAATGTTAAACAATTTGCCAGCGAACTGAAGCTGCAGCCCGAGCATCTGCTTGAGCAGTTGCAATCGGCTGGCGTCAACAAAACCAATGTCGACGACGCGCTGACCGAACAGGACAAAAACCGCCTGCTCGAGCATCTGCGTTCCGGCCGTGGCACGCAGGGCGGTGCCGGCCGCATCACCCTGAACCGCAAGGAAACCACCGAGATTCGCCGTCCGGACAACAGCGGCAAGTCGCGAACCATTCAGGTGGAAGTGCGCAAGAAGCGCGTCGTGGTGCGCCCGGAAGACGAGGCTCCCAAGGCTGCGCCAGTCGCGGTGACGCCGCCCGCCGCTCCGGTGGTGGAATCCAAGCCCGAGCCTGTCGTGGCGCCTGAGCCTACCGTTGCGCCCGCTCCGGTCGAAGCGGTCAAGCCGGAAGTCAAGGTCGAGCCCAAGCCTGAGCCTGTCGTCGAAGCGACCAAACCGGCCGTGGAACAAGTAGCGAAAGCCGAAACGGAAGTGAAAGCAGAACAGCAGCCTGTCGCCGCCAAGCCGGCGCAGGCCAAAGCCGAGCCGAAGGCCGAGGCGCAAGCAGCCGCCAAGAGCAAGAAGGACAACAAGCCCGAAGTGGCCAAGGTCGAGCCGGCCAAGCCGGCTGCACCGCATGCGCCGGTCTCCATTCTCAGTCCGGAAGAAATCGCCGCGCGCGAGGCGGAAGAGCGCCGCCACAACGAACTGCGCGCCCGTCAGGACGCCCTGATCCGCGAACGCCAAGAACGTGAAGCGCGTCGCGCCGCCGCCAAGGTGGCCGCCGCCGAAGCCGCAGCAGCGCCCAAGCCGGTCGAAAAGCCGGTCGAAGTTGCCAAGCCTGCTGCCAAGTCGGGCGAAAACACGCTGCATCGTCCGGCTGGTCGGCCGAACACGCCGCGTCCCGCCGTGGTCCGGACCGCCGAAGCCGCCAAACCGGCGACGACGCCGGGCGCTGCTCCTGCCGGTCGCGAGGACGACCGCAAGAAGAAGGCCGGTGGCCGCGAGGGTGGCCGCGATGACGCCAACAAGCGTCGTGGCGGCATCAAGACCCGTGGCGGCGATGCCAGCAATGACTGGAAGAACAAGAAGGGTGGCCGCAAGCAGCAAGGCGGCCAGACCAACTTCCAGGCACCGACCGAACCGGTCGTGCATGAAGTGCTGGTGCCGGAAACTATCTCCGTGGCCGATCTGGCCCACAAGATGGCCGTGAAGGCTGCCGAGGTGATCAAGGTCCTGATGAAGATGGGCATGATGGTGACCATCAACCAGGTGCTGGACCAGGAAACGGCGATGATCCTCGTCGAGGAAATGGGCCACATTCCGAAGGCCGCCAAGACCGACGACCCGGAAGCCTATCTGGAAGCCGACGGCGAAAGCGTCGAGGTGGTGCAGGAACACCGTGCTCCGGTCGTGACCGTGATGGGTCACGTCGACCACGGCAAGACCTCGCTGCTCGACTACATCCGTCGTGCCAAGGTTGCCTCCGGCGAAGCCGGCGGCATTACCCAGCACATCGGTGCCTACTCGGTGAAAACCAACCGCGGCATGGTCACCTTCCTCGACACCCCGGGTCACGAAGCGTTTACCGCCATGCGTGCCCGCGGGGCCAAGGCAACCGACATCGTGGTGCTGGTAGTGGCCGCCGACGACGGCGTGATGCCACAGACCATCGAGGCGATCCACCATGCCAAGGCGGCCGGCGTGCCGATCGTCGTGGCCGTCAACAAGATCGACAAGCAGGGTGCCAACCCGGAGCGTGTCCGTCAGGAGTTGTCGGGCCATGGCGTGGTTCCGGAAGACTGGGGCGGCGATTCGCAGTTTGTCGAGGTTTCGGCCAAGCAGGGCACCAATATCGACGGTCTGCTTGAAGCGATTCTGCTGCAAGCCGAAGTGCTGGAGCTGACCGCACCGCGCGACACGCCGGCCAAGGGCATCATCGTCGAAGCGCGCCTGGACAAGGGGCGCGGTTCGGTGGCGACGCTGCTGGTGCAGTCCGGTACCCTGCGCAAGGGCGACATCGTGCTGGCCGGTACTGCCTTCGGTCGCGTTCGCGCAATGAACGACGAAAGCGGCAAGCCGGTGGACGAAGCGGGTCCGTCGATTCCGGTCGAAATCCTCGGTCTGTCCGATGTGCCGAATGCCGGCGAAGACGCCATGGTGCTGACCGA
>JASLDQ010000026.1 GCA_030151505.1 Chromobacteriaceae bacterium | reverse complement strand
TGTTGTACGAGCGTCTGGAAGAAGCCCTGTCCCAGGCCGAACGCTCGGGACGGATGCTGGCCGTGCTGCTGATCGATCTGGATGGTTTCAAGCCGGTCAACGACACGCTGGGCCATGCCGCCGGCGACGCGATACTCGTCGGCATCGCCAATCTCCTGAACCTGACCGTCCGAGAAACCGACACCGTGGCCCGGCTTGGCGGCGACGAATTCGTCGTCATGCTGGAGGGCTTGCACTCCCCGTCCGAAGCCCGCGACATCGCTGACAAGCTGATCGCTGCGGTAGTCGGCTTCCAGGTCCCGGAACTGCCGGACCAGCTCAAGGTTGGCGCGAGCATCGGCATTGCCTGCCACTGGTCGACGCGAGCCCGGACCACGCCGCTCATGCTGCTGCATCAGGCTGACCAGGCCATGTATTGCGCCAAGCGCAATGGCCGCAACCGGGTCCACTACGCCGAGAATCCCGACCCGGCGCAAATGTCCTGACGGCAGCCGGCCATTCCCAAATGCACGGAGGTCGGGCTAGGATGAAAGCCTCCGCCGCCGCAAAGGAATGCCGACCATGACCGCCTTTCGCACCGAAACCGACTCGATGGGGGCGATCGACGTCCCGGCCGGACATTACTGGGGCGCGCAAACCCAGCGCTCGATCGAGCACTTCCCCATCGGGGTGGAGCGTTTCCGCTGGCAGCGCCCGGTCATCCGGGCGCTCGGCATTCTCAAGCTGGCCGCCGCCCAGGCCAATGCCGAACTGGGTGAACTCGATGCCTCGCTCGCCCGGTTGATCGTCGCCGCCGCCGACGAGGTCATCGCCGGCCGGCTCGATGCGGAATTCCCGCTGGTGGTATTCCAGACCGGCTCCGGCACCCAGTCCAACATGAATGCCAACGAGGTGATCGCCAACCGCGCCATCGAGCTGGCCGGCGGCGTGATCGGCAGCAAGGCGCCGATCCACCCCAACGATCACGTCAACCGCGGGCAGTCGTCCAACGACACCTTCCCGACCGCCATGCACATCGCCGTGGTCGAACAACTGCGGCACAAGCTCCTGCCCGCCGTCACCCGCCTGCGCGATACGCTCGCCGCAAAATCGGCCGACTATGCCGGTGTGGTCAAGACCGGCCGCACTCACCTGCAGGACGCCACGCCGATCACGCTCGGCCAGGAAATCGGCGCATGGGTCGCCCAGCTCGACTTCGGCCTCGCCGGCATCGAACGCACCTTGCCGGGGCTGTACGACCTGGCCATCGGCGGCACCGCCGTCGGCACTGGGCTCAATGCCCACCCGCGCTTTGGCGAGCGCGCCGCCCACTACATCGCCGAGTTCACCGGCGAGCCTTTCGCCAGTGCGCCGGACAAGTTCTTCGCCCTCTCCGCCCACGACGCGCTGGTCAACGCCTCCGCCGCCCTGCGCACTCTGGCCGGCGGCCTGCTCAAGCTCGCCAACGACGTGCGCTGGCTCGCCAGCGGCCCGCGCTGCGGCATTGGCGAATTGCATATCCCGGAAAACGAACCCGGTTCGTCCATCATGCCGGGCAAGGTCAATCCGACCCAGTGCGAAGCCTTGAGCATGGTGTGCGTGCAGGTGTTCGGCAACGATGCCGCGGTGGCCTTCGCCGGTAGCCAGGGCAATTTTCAGCTCAACGTCTACAAACCGGTGATGGTGCACAACGTGCTGGAAAGCATCGAACTGCTGGCCGATGCCTGTGCGGCCTTCGACCACTACTGCGCGCGCGGGATCGAGCCGAACCTCAAGACCATCGCCGCCAATCTGGACAAAAACCTGATGCTGGTGACCGCGCTGAATCGTCACATCGGCTACGACAAGGCCGCTGCCATCGCCAAAAAGGCGCAGCACGACGGCAGCACCTTGCGCGAAGCGGCGCTGGCATCCGGTTTTGTCACGGCAGAGGAATACGGTCGTTGGGTGGTGCCGGTGGAGATGACCCGGCCGCGCGAGGATTGAAACTCGGTCGCCGTTCGACGACGAGCACCGTCCGGCTTGTTCAGGCACACCAGCCGGGCAATCTGGTAGCAGGAGGCCATGGCCCGATCGCGGGCTGTGCCGGTCGGGCCATCGACATTGAATGCGGTGCTCAGGCCGGCAGCAACAAGGCGGCCAGTTTTTTGGCGTCGAGCAGGTGGATGTCGCGGCCGCGCACTTCCAGCAGGCCTGCCGAGCTCATCTGCCCCAATACCCGCGACAGTGTTTCCGGCGTGAGGTTGAGCCGGGATGCGATGAGATTCTTGTTGACCGGCAGGCTGACGGTCACGTCCTCGCCGTCTCCCACGCCCTGCAGCAGATAGGCGACCACCCGCTGGGTCGCGGAATGGGTCGAGTAGGTCTCCACGTCGCGAATCAGCCCGTGCAGGCGCATCGACAGACCGGCCAGCATGGCGCGGGAAAAATGCGAATCCCGTTCCAGCGCTTCGAGCAGCGCCGGTTTTTCCACTTCCAGCAGCAGGCTGTCTTCCAGCGCCTGCGCCATCACCGGGTAGGGCCGGTCCAGGAACATGACCGCCTCGCCCAGACTCTGGCCGGCCCGGATGATTTCCACCACCTTCTCGCTACCCGGCCCGCCGCTGATGGCCAGCTTGATCATGCCGGTCACGACCAGATGGACGCCACGGCAGGCATCGCCGCGCTGGAACAACATGCGACCGCGCTCGATGCGGATTTCGCGCACGTGCGGAATCAGAAGATCAAGATCGGCATCCGACAATTGCTGGAACAGCGGATGATGGTGCAGACAGCCGCGAATATCGATGACAGCCATGATCGTCGTCGCCCGATGGGAAGAAAGATTCGCACTATCACGGATTTCCGTTTGGATCGCCATCCGCCGAATGGGGGATGGTCGGGCGTCCGGAATGCCTTGACTGCCATCAATGCCTCCGGCAAGGCCAGTGACCACAATCGCTCCCATCTCGCCAAGGTTTGCCGTCATGTCCGCTCCGCCCCTGCTCTCCGCTCCGCACCGCCCCCTGTTTCTCGCCGGCAGCCTCGCCGCCGTCGTGCTCATGCTCTGGTGGCTGCCCGTTCATTTCCTGCCCGCCACACTGCTTGCCAGCACGGCGCTGGTCCCGGCCCAGATGCACGGCTTCGCCATGCTGTACGGGGTATTTCCCTTCTTCATGGCGGGTTTCATCCTCACCGCCGGCCCCAAGTGGCTGGGCGTGAATCCGCCGGCCAGACCGCTCTGGCTGGCGGTGGTCGGCCTGATGGCAACAGGCATGTTCCTGTTTCTGGCCGGGGGGCATCTGGGCCGGGGACTGGCCCTGGGCGGCGTTGTGCTCTATGCCGTCGGCTGGGCTGCACTCGTTTTGTGCTGGGCCGCACTGGTCCGCCAAAGCGAGGCGGCCGACAAGGCTCATGCCTGGACCATCCTGCTGGCTTTCGCCCTGGGACTCGCCGGTCTGCTGCTGGCGCTGGTCTGGCTCGCATCGGGCGACAGCCGCTGGTGGCTCGCCACACGGGCCGTGGCGCTGTACGGTTTTCTGCTGCCGGTGTTTCTCTGCGTCAGCCACCGCATGCTGCCGTTTTTCTCTTCCAGCGTTCTGATGCCATACCAGGCATGGCGGCCGCGCTGGTTGCTGCAGGCCTTCCTGTTGGGCAGCCTGCTGCACGGCGCGGGTGAACTGTTGTCGTTGAACACCTGGCTGGTGGACACGACATTCGCCGCGCTGCTCGGTTACACCAGCTGGCGCTGGCGGATTCTGGCCAGCCTGCAGGTAAAGCTGCTGGCGATGCTGCATCTCGCCTTTGCCTGGGCCTTCCTCGCCTTCGTGCTCTCGGCTCTCCAGCAGGTGCTGACACTGTATGGCCTGCATCTTTTCGGACTGGCACCGCTGCACGCGCTCACTGTCGGCTTCTTCGCCACCATGCTGATCGGCTTCGCCACCCGCGTCACGCTCGGCCACTCCGGCCGGCCGCTGGTCGCAAGCCGCCTGCTGTGGGGACTCTATCTGGCCGTGCATGCGGTGGCACTGGCCCGCGTGGCCGCCGATCTGCTGCCGTTCGGGACGATGCCGCTGATGCTGCTCGCCGCCGTCGGCTGGCTGCTCACCCTGTTGGTCTGGGGCGGTCAGGTCATCCCGATCTACCTCGCGCCCCGCCCCGACGGCAAAGCCGGCTGACACTTACTTTTTTCATACAGGAGCTCCCGCCATGACGACCGCCAGCCATCTGCTGACCACACAGCACCGTCACTGCGACGACCACTTCGCCGCTGCCGAAAACGCCGCCCGCCAGAGCGACTGGCCAGCCTGCACCGCAGCCTTCGAGCAATTCCGCGACGAATGCCTGTCCCACTTCGAGGTGGAAGAAAACCGCCTGTTTCCGGCTTTCGAGCAAGCGACCGGCATGACTTCCGGCCCGACCATGGTCATGCGGGCCGAGCACGCCGATATGCGCCAGCTGATCGCCGAACTGGCCGACAGCATCGACCGGGAAGACCGCAACGCCTTTCTGGGCCTGGCCGACACCCTGCTGATCCTCATCCAGCAGCACAACATGAAGGAAGAAAACATCCTCTACCCGATGTGCGATGCCCGTCTGCCCGATGCCGCGGCCTTGGTGCGGGAAGCCGCCTGATGGACGCCCCGCTCGACCTGCGCGGCATGCAGCCACCCGAGCCGATGGAAATCATCCTCGACCGGATCGCCAGCCTGCAGCCCGGCCAATCGTTTGCCGCCCTGTTGCCGCATTATCCCGCCCCGCTCATCCCCCTCCTGCAGGCTCAGGGGGCCGAGTTCCGGACCGAAACCCGCCCCGACGGCGCCCTGTTGCTGACGATCTGGCTGGCAGAATGAACGCCCTGCTGTCCTATGATCACGCGCCGCCGCCGCACCTGCCCTTTGCCTTCCTGCTGGCCGCACCGATCTGGCTGATCGCATTCGGCACCGGTCTGCTCGGGTGGGGCCACGCAGGACTGAACCGCTGGGACCCGGCTGTTCTCGCCCTGACCCACCTGATGACCATCGGCTTCATGGGCAACGCCATGCTTGGCAGCCTGATCCAGCTCGCCGCCGTGACGGCTGCCGTTCCTTTCGCCAAGCCGGGCCGGCTGCTGGCATTGGTCTGGCTGCCATGGCAGCTCGGCTGTGGCTTCCTGGTCGCCGGATTGGCCAGCATGTCACCCGTCTGGCTGATTCCGGCCGGACTGATGCTGGGGTTGGCGGCTGCCGCGTTTATCCTCGAAACGGGATACGCCCTGTGGCGCAGCGCGGCGCGGGATGCCACCACGCGTGGTCTGCGGCTGGCGGTGGTGGGGCTGGCCGTCACGGTCATATTGGGACTCTTGCTGGCAGGCCTGCTGGCCGGTTACTGGACAGTGCCGTTCAAGGTCGTGCTGGACCTGCATGTCGGCTGGGGTAGCGTGGGCTGGAGCGGCACGTTGTTGCTGGGCGTGGCTTTCACCGTGGTACCGATGTTCCAGCTCACCCCCGCCTATCCGGTCCGCCTCGCCCGCTTCAGCTTGCCACTGCTGGCGCTGTTGCTGGTCGGCTGGAGCGCGTTGACGTGGACCGAAGTGATGCCCCTGTGGCGGAACTGGTTGCTGGTCGGACCTGTCCTGCTTCTGGGCGGAACAACCCTGAACCTGCAACGGAAAAGCCGGCGCAAGCCCGATCTGACTCGCCGCTTCTGGCTGACGGCGATGGGCGCGTTGCTCGCCGCCGCTCTGCTGACTGGCCTGCGCCCCTGGCTGCCCGACAGCCTTCTCGATCAGGTCGACCTGCTGGTCGGCATCCTGTGGTTCTTCGGCGGGCTGGGCCATGCCATCGCCGGCATGCTGTTCAAGATCGTCCCGTTCCTGATCTGGTTGCACTGGCAACGTCTCAATCCGCGCCGGCGCAAGCTACCGAGCATGAAGGATCTTGCGCCGGACGACGCGGTGACGCTGACCTTGTGGCTGTGGCGGGCCGCGTTGGCGGCTACGCTGGCGGGAGGATTCTGGCCGTGGGGATGGCAGCTTGCCGGAGCGCTGCTGATGGCAGCGGCGGGACGGCTGACCTGGCAGTTGGCGGGGATGATCTACAAGTATCGGCAGTTCCGCCGCCAGTTGCAGGCGGAACTGGACAAGAGCCAGGCTGTATCGCCGCATGCGTCAGAAGGGGCCGGTTAGCGGCAGGCCACCTGGCTCGCCTTCTTGCGCACGGACATCCTCGTTTGCACCGCCGATTTGGCAGGCTTGAAGACACCGATTGCGCGAACCCGATGGGTTGACCACAGAAAGACGAGGGCCGGCGTCACTTCCAAACGGCACGGCAGGGCCAAAAATCGAAGGGCGACCCAGTCAGCGTCGCCCTTCTTTGCGGACCCTCTTTGCCGGGGCAGACAAGGTCCGTTATGGGCAAGTCAAACCGGAACGGCCAACCCTTCCCCGGCGACCGGGTCATGCGGTCGGACGCCATTCAACGCCTCAACACGCAACACCTGCCGTCCTCAGCGATTCCAGCATGAACGCACCGTGGCATCACCCGCCCTGCCACATGGCGATGCCGCCCCCGGCGCCGGATGCGGCGAGCCTTCCTTGTCCTGCCGCGCCAGCAGGGTGTCCCAACGGATCAGGCCCTGCTTGTCGAGCGTCAGCCGCAACAGCCAGCCCTCGCGGGTTTCGGGCGGCTCTGGTGGCTCGAAGCCGTCGAACACGAAGTTGCCCAAGCTGTAGACGATCAGCTTGCCCTTGTAATACTCCGCACCCTGCGTGACATGCGGGTGACCACCGACCACCACGTCGGCACCGGCATCGATCATGCGGCGGGCCAGTTGGCGCTGACGCTCGCCCGCTTGCAGCTCGCGCTCCCAGCCCCAGTGCATGAACGGAATCACCAGATCGGCACCGGCCGCGCGCGCGGCGCGGATATCGGCAACGACCTGCTCGTCCTCGCTCCACGCCACACCGGCCCAGTCGGCGCCGGCCTCGAATCCGCGTGGTTTGAACTCGTTGTAACCGAGCACCGCGATCCGCAGTCCCTTGCGCTCGACCCACAAGGGCGCATGTGCGGCGGCGAGGTTGCGACCGCCGCCAAAATACGGAATACCCTGTTTTTCCAGCAGGCCAAGGGTTTCGACGAAGGCCTCCTTGCCGTAGTCACCCGAGTGGTTGTTGGCAACGCCGACCGCATTGAAATGGCGCTTGAGCACCGGCAGCACACGCGGATGGGCGCGGAAGGTGTAGATCTTGTTGTCGAGCGCGCGACCGGTCGTTGCCACCGGGGTTTCGAGGTTGGCGATTGCGTAGTCGGCACTGGCGAGTGTCGAGGCGAAATACCGCAACGGATCGCGGCCGGCGGCAACGACCTTGCCCGGCCCGTCATCCAGCATCACGTCGCCCGCAAAAACCAGCTGGACAGGCTCGGCCACCGCCGCTCCCGCCGCTCCCAGCATACAAAGCAGTACGGCCAGTCGTTTCAATTGCGTCGTCATCATTGCCCGTCCTCCGTCGCCGACAAGCGGCACCAGTATTCCAGTTCGCCGTCGCGCACCGGCTCGTACACCCGCTGTCGGCCGGTAAAGCCGTAGCCATCTCCGTGGTCGGCCAGCGCCGGGTAGGGGTAACTGGCCTGCTGGAGCAGCATCGGTCCCTCGTCGCGGTCGGCATAGGTGTAAAGCTTGACCGACGCCAGATCGGCCGGCGCATTCTGGAACACGACGCGGAATTTGAAATAGGAGCCTATCGTGATCGGCGCGACGGCATACGGCGAATCAACCGGCGCAGCGGTGACGGTTTGGGTTTCTCCGCCATAGGTGTAGTGGCATTCGACCGAAGCGGCCTTGGCCGCAATGGGCGCGGCCAGCAGCAATGCGGCGAGCAAGGATTTCATGTTTGAAATTCCAGAAAGGATAAAGGAAGCAGCTGGAATCGATAGTGGCCGGCCCGGGTCGGGGCGCAAGCATGGCAGGGAGCACGCGCCGGATTCTCGTCCACGTCGCCGGCTCATGCGTAAAAACCGCTGAGATCCGCTGCTGGCCGAAGTCTGGGGCTGGCGGTGGCGGCGATGAGCGAAGTGGCATGGCAAGGAGAAAACCCCGCTGGGGGCGGCGTGACCGGAATCGTCTTCTGGTTGCGGATGGCCTGTATGCCGAAGCACAAGGTCATCCACTGCGCGCAGGCGGGAAGAAATCAGACACGCAGCGGTCGATCCTCGAAGCGTCCAGGCCGGCCGCCATGATCCATCACAGAAAACGATCCAGAAT
>JASLDQ010000315.1 GCA_030151505.1 Chromobacteriaceae bacterium | reverse complement strand
TACTGGATCAGCGGCTTGTCGACCACCGGCAGCATTTCCTTGGGACTGGCCTTGGTGGCCGGCAGAAAGCGGGTGCCCATGCCGGCGACGGGGAATACGGCTTTGCGGATCGGTTTCATCGATGTTTCCTGTCAGGTTGGGGGCGAAACGTCAAACGTAGCCGGCCGCGACGCGGCCCGGACCATTTTCCGGCGCGTGGCGCGCCGGTTTCACCGTTGACGTTTCACTCGTCTTGTTCATGTGCGGGCGTCCCCAGCAAGGCCAGCAATCCGGCCTCGTCCAGCACGGTCACGCCCAGTTCCTGCGCCTTGTCGAGCTTGGAACCGGCCGCCTCGCCGGCGACGACGTAATGGGTTTTCTTCGACACGCTGCCGGCCACCTTGCCGCCGGCGGCCTCGATCATCGCCTTGGCCTCGTCCCGCGTCAGGGCCGGCAGGGTGCCGGTCAGCACCAGCGTCTTGCCGGCGAGCACGAGCGGGACGGCGGCCGACTCGACCGGCAGGTTGCCGATCAACTCCTCGCGCAGCGCCGCCAGTCGCCGGAGCGCGTCGCGGCGGCCGTCGCCGTCCAGCCAGTCGGCCAGCGCGTTGACCACCTCGGCCGGCAGCTTGAACTCGATCACCTCGCGGCGCGGCAGCGCCGCCAGGGCGGCGAGGTTGGACTGCTGCCCGGCCAGCTGGCGCGCCCGTGTCTCGGTCAGCTTGGGGATGCCCAGCCGCGCCAGCAGCACGGCCGGCTCGAGCTTCGCGGCGAGATCCGCGCGCGGCGGATGCTCGTCGGCCGGCTTGACCCCGGCCGCGAACAGTGCATCCAGCGCCGTCTCGTTGTTCGGCTCGGCGAAGAAATCGGCGATCGCCTCGGCCACCACCCCGCCAATGTCGGGCAGGGCGGCCAGCAGGGCGGCCGGCGCGCGGCGGATCACCGCCAGCTGGCCAAGCCAGTCGGCCAGCGTCTTGGCGGTCGATTCGCCGACGTGGCGGATGCCGAGCGCAAACAGGAACCGCGCCAGCGGCGGGGTCTTGCTCGCGGCAATGCCGGCCAGCAGGTTTTCGGCCCACAAGGTCGCGATCTTGCCGGCCTTCACCGTCTCGGGCACGACGCCTTCGCGTTCGTCGGCGCGCCGCTTCATTTCCAGCAGGTCGTCCAGCGTCAGCCGGTAAAGGTCGGCGACGCCGTTGACGTAGCCGAATTCGACCAGATTCTCGACATAACGCTCGCCGAGGCCCTCGATGTCCATCATGCGGCGGCCGGCGAAATGCAGGATGGCCTGCGCGCGCTGCGCCTTGCACACGAGCCCGCCCGAGCAGCGCGCCACCGCCTCGCCTTCCTCGCGCACCACGTGGCTGCCGCACACCGGACAGGCGACCGGCATCACGAACTCGGCCGCACCGGCGGGACGGCGCTCGGCCACCACGCTGACCACTTCCGGAATCACGTCGCCGGCGCGGCGCACCACCACGGTGTCGCCGATACGCACATCCTTGCGCCGCACTTCGTCCTCGTTGTGCAGGGTGGCGTTGGTGACGGTGACGCCGCCGACGAACACCGGCGCCAGCCGCGCGACCGGCGTGATCGCGCCGGTGCGGCCGACCTGCACCTCGATGGCCTCGACCACGGTCAGCGCCTCCTCGGCCGGAAACTTGTGCGCGATGGCGAAGCGCGGGGCGCGGGCGACGAAGCCGAGCTGGCGCTGCTGCTCGCGCCGGTTGACCTTGTACACCACCCCATCGATGTCGAACGGCAGCTCGGCCCGGCGGGCGTGAATCGCTTCGTAGAAGCCGATCAGCCCGTCCACGCCCTGCACCGTGGCGCGCTCGGTGCTCACCGGCAGGCCGAGGGTGGCAAGCCAGTCCATCACGCCGGCGTGGGTGTCGGGCAGCTCGCCGCCTTCCTCGTCGGCCACGCCGTAGGCGAAAAAGGCCAGATGGCGGGCGGCGGTGACGCGCGAATCGAGCTGGCGCAGGCTGCCGGCGGCGGCGTTGCGCGGGTTGGCGAACGGCTTGAGCCCGCGCGCAGCCTGTTCGCGGTTGAGGCGGTCGAAATCGGCCTTGAACATCAACACCTCGCCGCGCACCTCCAGCCGCGCCGGAACGGTGTTGCCAGCAAGGCCCAGCGGAATGCTGCGGACGGTGCGCAGGTTTTGGGTGACGTTTTCGCCGGTCACGCCGTCGCCGCGGGTCGCGCCCTGCACCAGCACGCCGTTCTCGTACACCAGGCTTACCGCCAGGCCGTCGAACTTGGGCTCGACCGCGTACTCGACCCGCTCGGTCCCTAGCTCGTTGCGCACCCGCGCGTCGAAAGCCAGCAGCTCGGCATGGCGTGGCTCTCGCTCGGCCAGCGTCAGGTCGGAGAAGGCGTTGTTGAGCGACAGCATCGGCACCGAGTGGGTGACCGGCACGAACTCGGCAACCGGCGCGCCGCCGACCCGCGCCGTCGGCGAATCGGTGACGGCGAGCTCGGGATAGCGGGCTTCGAGCGCGGCCAGCTCGCGGAACAGGCGGTCGTACTCGACGTCCGGCACGCTGGGCGCGTCCAGTTCGTAGTATTCGCGGTTGTAACGAATCAAAAGCGCCCGCAGTTCGCGGGCGCGCTCAAAGTCTTGGGGTGTGGCGATCATGCAAACAGGCGCAGGGCCGCGACCGAGCCCGGCGCGATGCCGCGGTCGTCCATGCGGGAGTGGATGTGTTTGAGCTGGTGACGGATGGCGTTGATGCCGTCGTCGGTCAGCGGGCGGCGGTTGTCGTCGACCATTTTGGCGTCCAGCGCCTGCGCGATCTGGCGGGCGAAGGCGATGGCGCGATCGAACACCGCCACGCTGCCGGCCACGCGCGGCACGTCGAACAGCAAGGTCAGGCCGTCGAACTTGCGGTCCAGCAGGGTGTGCAGGGTGAACGGGGTGTTGTCGATATTGCCCAGCGTGTAGAGGCTGTTGCCCGAGTCGGACAGGTAGTGGAACAGGCCGTCCGGCTCCAGTTGCAGTCCTTGCGCCTCGGCCAGGCTGCGCAGCTTGGTGCCGTTGCACGGCTTGGACGTGACGAGGCTGATGCCGATCACCACGTCGACTTCGGCGCAGAAGCGGTCGAGTTCGCGCGCGGCCACCAGTTTTTGCGGACGTTGCGGCAGGTTCAGGCTGGCGCGGTGCTGCTCGGCGAAGGCCTGCACCTGCTGGGCGAAGGTGGTCAGTTCGGCGTCGCTGACCGCGCCGGTGCGGTCCACCAGCTGCAGGCCGATATTCAGTTGCGCGACGCTGTCGGGAATCGAGCCGCTGCCGACGCGCAACCAGTCGCCGCTGCCGCTACGGGCGATCATCTGCACCCGGCGGGTGGCATCGAGGCGGGGCCAGTCCGGCAGGCGGGCGGGCGGAGAGAAGCGCAGCTCCGCGATGAAATCGAGCGAGGGGTCGAGCATGGAGACGATCAGCGCTTCGCGGTCGGCCGAATCCAGCGCCAGCACCGGCTCGGCAGCCTGCGGCGGTTCCGGCTCGGCGGCGATCACCGGCAGTTCCGGTTCCGGTTCGGGCGCCTCCTCGACGGCGGCCGCGGCAGGCGGCGTCACGACGGGCGGCGCCTCGCTGTCCGGCGCGGGGAAGGCGGCGGGCGCGGTTGCTTCGAGGATGACCGGGTCGGCGTCGAGCACGGGTTCGATCGCCTGGGTGGGCACGGACGGGTATTCCTCGGCGCTGGCCGGGGCAAACCGGGGTTCGAGGCGGTCGGCCTCGCCGTCGCGCACGACGGAGCGGGGCGTGTCGAACAAGGCGTCAGGCTGATTGCGGCGGAAGGACTCGTCCGTCTTGCGACGGAAACGGCGTTCCTGCCAGGCGTTGTAACCGTAGACCAGCGCGACGACGCCAATACCAAGCGCAATCAGGCCGTACTGGAATTCGCTCATGCAAATCATCCGATGCGAGTTGGCTGAACGGCGATTATAGCGGTGGAATCGCGTCCGCATAAAGCGTGATGCCGCGCCGGCGCGGGCGATGCCGGGCCCTCTGCTCAGCCAAGGCTGCCGCGGTAGAGCGCGGCGATGAGGTCGGACTGGGTCACAATGCCGACCGGTCTGCCCTGCCCGTCGATCACCGGCAGATGATGATGGCCCAGATCGGACAGCAGGGGCACCAGCTCGACGATATGGGAAGCCTCCGTCACTGCCCGCACGTCCCGCGTCATCAGGTCCGCCACCGTCTGCGGCTGGCCGCGTCCCGACAGGAGGCGGCGGCTCCACTGGCGCAGGTCGGCCGGCGTGTCGGCGCTGGCGCTGCGCAGGATGTCCACCAGCGTGATGATGCCGACCAGACAGCCATCGGCCTCGACCGGCAGGGCCTTGATCTTGTGGCGGCGCAGCAGCTGCCATGCCTCGGCCAGCGAGGTCGCCGGCGCGATGGTGACGAGATCGCGGCTCATGATGTCGCCGCAGCGGATGTCGCCGAGCTTGCGGCGGTAGGTGTGCATCTCGGCCAGGCTCAGCACGCGGTCGAGATCCTCGCCGCTGATGTCGAGCAAGGTGCCGTAGTTGGCCAGCGCGGCGGCGATGTCCTCGTGCTGCACGCCGAGGCGTTCGAGCGGCCGGGCGTCCTTGATCCGGTGCGGATTGTCTGACTCGGCCGGCAGGCGCGGGTAATGGCGGCCGGGAATCATGTTGTTGATGGCGAGCGCCAGAAGCAGCATCAGCACCACGTTGAGCCCCACCGGCGCCCACACAAAGCTGAAACCGGCCTCCCGCACCGCCTCGCCACCCAGCACGGCCGCCAGCGCGATGGCGCCGCCGGGCGGATGCAGGCAGCGCAGGCGGATCATCGCCCAGATCGACAGCCCGACCGCGCAGGCCGCCGCCACCGGCAGCCACGGAATCCAGCGGGCGCACGCGACGCCGATGGCGGCCGACACCAGATGCCCGCCGGCAAAGGCCCACGGCTGCGCCAACGGACTGGCCGGCAGCACGTAGAGCAGCACCGACGCCGCCCCCATCGACGCGACCAGCAGCGGCACGGTGTCGCCCAAGAGCCAGTGCGAACTGAGCGAAGTCAGCAGGATGGCCAGCAGCGAGGCGCCGACCGCGCGGCGGGCCTCGACCGGCGACAGCGCCAGTGGCTCGGGCCGCAGGCGCGCCCAGCCATGCCGCCAGTGCGCCGCGAGCCGTCCGCTCATAGCCGGAAGGCCACCAGCAGCACCAGCCCGGCCAGCATCACGGTCAGCGCGGCCAAAAGCCAGTTCTGCTTTTTCTGTTCGCGCATCAGCTGCATATAGCCGGCCACCAGCAGTTTCTGCGTGTCGCCGGACAGGGCGGCGTCGAGCTTGCGCGGAATCGCCGGCAAGACCTGCGCCCACTCCGGCGCTTCCTTCTTCAATTGTTTCAGCAGACCGCGCCAGCCCATCTGCTCGTTCATCCAGCGGGTGAGGAAGGGCTTGGCAGTTGCCCACAGGTCGAGGTCGGGGTCGAGCTGGCGGCCCAGCCCCTCGATGTTGAGCAGGGTTTTCTGCAGCAGCACCAGTTGCGGCTGGATTTCGACGTTGAAGCGGCGGCTGGTCTCGAACAGGCGCAGCAACACCAGGCCGAAGGAAATCTGGCTCAAGGGCTTCTCGAAGATCGGCTCGCACACGGTGCGCACCGCCGCCTCGAGCTCCTCGGCGCGGGTATCGGCTGGCACCCAGCCCGATTCGATGTGGGCGGTGGCCACACGGTGGTAGTCGCGGTTGAAGAAGGCGAGGAAGTTGACCGCCAGATAGTGCTTGTCGGTCTCGGTCAGGCTGCCGACGATGCCGAAGTCGAGCGCGATATAGCGCCCGTCCGGCGCCACCAGAATATTGCCCGGATGCATGTCTGCGTGGAAAAAGCCATGGCGGAACACCTGGGTGAAGAAGATTTCGACGCCGAAGCGGCTGAGCTTCTTCAGGTCGACGCCGGCCTCGCGCAGGCGGTCGATCCGGCCGACCGGGATGCCGTCCATCCACTCCAGCGTCAGCACGTCGCGGCGGGTCCAGTCCCAGAACACTTCCGGCACGACCAGCATGTCCGAGCCGGTGAAATTGCGGCGCAGCTGGCTGGCGTTGGCCGCCTCGTGCATCAGGTCGAGTTCGTCGTGCAGATACTTGTCGAACTCGGCCACCACCTCGCGCGGCTTCAGGCGGCGGCCGTCGGCGAACAGCCTTTCCACCCAGCGCGCCAGCGTGCGCATCAGCGCCAGATCCTGCTCGATCACCGGCAGAATGTCGGGGCGCAAGACCTTGACCGCCACCGCGCGGCCGTCGTGCAGGCGGGCGCGGTGAACCTGCGCCACCGAGGCGCTGGCGACCGGGGTCTCGTCGAATTCGGCATACAGCTCGGCGATCGGGCGGCCGAAGCCGGTTTCGATCACCTGACGGGCAATGCTGCCGTCGAACGGCGGCACCCGGTCCTGCAGCCGGGCGAACTCGTCGGCGTACTCCGGCGGCAACAGGTCGCGCCGGGTCGACAGCACCTGGCCGAACTTGACGAAAATCGGCCCAAGGTGCTCCAGCGCCATCCGCACCCTCACCGGTCGCGGCGCGGACACGTCGCGCGGCAGCGGGATGAAGCGGAACAGGGTGTGCAGCTCCGCGAGGCGCGGTTGGGCGTGCAACAGTTCGTCTAGGCCGAAACGGTAGAGGGTGAAGAGGATTTTTCGGAAACGCGCGATTTGCATGGAGAGTGGCGATGGTGGGGATGAGCCCGCAGGGCTGACCCGGTGTTGTTGATGGATTGGAACGGCGGTTTTTCGCCTTGCCGGCAATACCCGGCGCCGCCCAAGTGCCGGAAAACCGTGCTGCCGGTGACCCAGTCGTGGGTCAGGCCGCCGCGACGAGGCGCCGCTGACCACGATGCTGACGCCCCCGTGCGCGCGGCCGGCTCGACGTGCCGCTTCGAGGCTTTATTGGGGAGCCGCCGGCTCGTGTTGGCCGATGCCGGCAAGGCGAATCCAGCATGGCCTCGGCAGGGTGCCGACAGTCGCCCCCCGAAGATCCGCGCAGCCGGAGCCGCCTTTGCTTATCGCTTGGCGTGGCGGCAAGGCAAAACTAACGAGTCGCCGGCGCCGCGTTTTTTCGCTT
>JASLDQ010000266.1 GCA_030151505.1 Chromobacteriaceae bacterium | reverse complement strand
GGGGCGAAATGATACGACGCCGGGACGGAGGCGGGTAGGCGAATCGGGCCCCTGCGGCATGTGTCACGGTCGGCCTCCCCCACGGCGATCACCGGACCCGGCGCGGCGTGCCGGGAAGGAATGAATGGGCCGGTGCGGGCTAGGGCGCGGCGCCGCACACCGGACAGGCCGGATCGCGCGTCAGCCGCATCTGACGCCATTCGCCGCTGATGCCGTCGTACAGCGCCAACCGGCCGGTGGCGCCGGACTCGATGCCGATCACGAGCTTGAGCGCCTCGGCGGCCTGCAGGCCGCCGATGACGCCGACCAGCGGCGCGAACACGCCGAACAAGGCACACGGACCGTCCGAGGCGTCACCCTCGTCCGGAAACAGGCAGTGGTAGCACGGCATGTCGGTGCGGCGGTAATCGAACACCGCCAGCTGGCCGTCGAAGCGGACGGCCGCGCCCGACACCAGCGGGGTGCGGGCAGCGACGCAGGCACGGTTGATGGCGTGGCGGGTGGCGAAGTTGTCGGAGCAGTCGAGCACCACGTCGGCGGCGGCCACGAGATCGGCCAGTTCGGCGTCGCCGATCCGGCGGGCAATGGCGTTGACGGTGAGGTCGGGGTTGATCGCCAGCATGGACCGGCGGGCGGATTCGGCCTTGTTGACGCCGACCCGGGCCATGTCGTGGACGATCTGGCGCTGCAGGTTGGTGACGTCGACTGCGTCGTCGTCGCAGATGGTCACGGTGCCGACGCCGGCCGAAGCGAGGTAGAGCGCCACCGGGCTGCCGAGCCCGCCGGCGCCGATCACCAGCGCGTGGGCGCCGAGCAGGCGGCGCTGGCCGTCGATGTCGATCTGCGGCAGGAGGATGTGGCGGCTGTAGCGGGTGAGCTGGGCGTCGTTCATGGGGCGGTGCGGGCGGCATACGGCGGGAGGCTGATTCTACTCCTCACGCCGCTTCCTCCGCACGGAGCCCGCTCACGCTTCCTCGGCCGCCGTCTTGCGGCTGAAGCGCACGCCCAGCTGCTTGAGCTTGCGGTAGAGGTGGGTGCGCTCCAGTCCGACTTTCTGCGCGACCCGGCTCATATTGCCCTTTTCGAGGGCGATGTGATGTTCGAAGTAGCGCCGCTCGATCTGCTCGCGCAGCTCGCGCAGCGGCAGGCTGAAATCGAAGCCGAGCTCCTCGACCGGCTTTTCCACCTTGAACTGCGCCAGCACCTTGCCGACGTCCGGCGCGTCGATGTCGTCGCCCTCGCTGGTCAGGGCGAGGCTCTTGATGATGCTGCGCAACTGCTCGAGGTTGCCCGGCCATTCGTACTGCCGCAGCGCGTTGAGCGCGGCGGTGGTGAAGCGTTTGAGCGGTGCCTGCTTGCTCTCGACCAGTTCGGCGATGATCTGGTCGGCGAGATCGATGATGTCGTCGGCGTGCTCGCGCAGCGCGGGAATCGGCACGATGACGCTGGCAAGCTGGGTCAGGAGGCGGTTGTCGCACTCGGGGTCGAGCAGCAGGTCCTGCAGCGGACGGCTGCAGGCGCATACCAGCCGCACGTTGTAGCGCTCGAGCTTGCCCAGCAGGAACAGCAGGCCCTGCTGCACCCGGCGGTTGTAGTGGCCGATGTCGCCCAGGAACAGCACGCCGCCGTTGGCCTTCTGCAGCACTTCCAGCGGCACGTCGGCCAGTTGCTCGGCCTTTTGCAGCGTCACCCACGGGGTGCCGGCCGCGTGCAGGAAGCGGGCGATCATTTCGAAGGGCGTGCCGGGCTCGCCGGTCAGCAGCACCGGCGTCTTGAGCGAGGCGACCCGTTCGAGGCTTTTCTTAAGCAGCTGGATGGGCTCGCTCTTGCCGAGCTTGTCGATGTCGAGCGTCTGCGCGCCCTGCATGTCTCCGTACTTGAGCGAGCGCTGGATGGTGGCCAGCAGCTTCTGCAATGCGATCGGCTTTTCCAGAAAATCGAAGGCGCCGATGCGGGTGGCCTCGACCGCGGTGTCGATGCTGGCGTGGCCGGACATCATGATGACCGGCATGTTGAGCTGGCCGGCCTTGGCCCATTCCTTGAGCAGGGTCACGCCGTCGCAGTCCGGCATCCAGATGTCCAGCAGCACGGCGGCGGGGCGGACCTGGTTGCGGAGCTGGCGGGCGGCTTCGGCGTTTTCGGCCAGCGCGACCGAGTAGCCTTCGTCCTGCAGAATCTCGGACAGCAGTTCACGGATACCGACCTCGTCATCGACGATCAGAATGTCACTGCTACGCATCATGCCTCCGAAAGCGGCAGCAAGACGCGCAGTTGCGCGCCGTGCGGCTCGATGTTGCTGGCCGCGATGCTGCCGTGGTGTTCCTCGATAATCTTCTTTACCACCGCGAGTCCCAGCCCGGTGCCCTTGGCTTTGCTGGTCACGTAGGGCTCGAATGCCCGCGGCAGGATGTCCGGTCCGAAACCGGGTCCGTTGTCGGACACTTCGATGACGGCCGCATTTTTATCACAAAGCGTTCTAATTTCTATCATCGGCTCCAGCCCGTCAAGCGTGGCATCCTGCGCGTTGACCACCAGATTATGCAGCACCTGCCGCAACAGCGTCGTGTCGCCGAGAATGCGCAGGGGCGCGGGATGGAGCGAGGCGTGCACGGCCGGATTGGACTCGTACAGCGTGAGTACTTCGCGCACCAGCGCGTTCAGGTCAAGCGGTTCCAGCCGGGTCGCCGGTGCGCGGGCGTAATCGCGGAAAGCATCAACCATGCCCTTGAGCGCCGCCACCTGCTTGATGATGGTGTCGGTGGCACGGTTGAGGAAGTCAACATCGCTGTCCTTTTCCAGCTTGGGCGCGAGCTTCATCGCCAGCCGCTCGGCCGATAGCTGGATCGGCGTGAGCGGGTTGCGGATTTCATGCGCCAGCCGCTTGGCGACCTCGCCCCAGGCCGCGTCGCGCTGGGCGCGCACCAGTTCGGTCACGTCGTCGAACACCACCACGCAACCGCCGGCATCCGGCAGGCGCGCGCCGCGCGCCAGCAGAAGCTTGCCGTCGCGGTATTCGATCTGCTGCTCCCAGTCGTCGCTGTCGGGCAGGTCGAGATGGCGGTACAGCGTGCCGACCAGCGGCTCCAGCTCCGGCCGCCAGATCAGCCATTCGGTCAGCGGCGCGGTTCCCAGCGCGTCGAGATCGACGCCCAGAATGCGCTCGGCGCTCGGATTGGCTGCGCTGAGCTTGAGCTCGGCATCGAAGGCGAGCACGCCTGAGGTCAGGTTGCCCAGAATGCTTTCCAGATAGGCCTTGTTGGCTTCGATCTCGGCGCGGGCGCTTTCCTCCGCCGTCTTGGCGTCGGCCAGCTGGCGGGTCATGCGGTTGAACATCGCGGTCAGGATGCCGAGCTCGTCGCGACGGTAGATCGGATGGCGGCGGGAAAAATCGCCCTGCGCGACCGCGCGGGTGCCGGCCGCCAGCGCCATCAGCGGCGAGCTCAGCCGGCGCGACAGCACCATGCCCAGTCCGACCGCGGCCATCAGCGCCAGCAGCAGGGTCAGGGTCAGGGTCAGGATGTAGAACTCCTTCAGCCCGTCGCGCGTCAGCGCCAGGCGGCGATAGTCGGCGCGGGTCTGCTCGACCAGCTCGGCGTCGGCGGTCAGCTGCGCCGGCGCGGGCTGGCTGACCAGCAGCAGCTGGGCGTCGCCCCAGCCGAAGGGCCGTACCGGCACCGCGACCCGCAGCACCAGACCGCCGCCCTGACGGGCCGGTTCGATCGCGTTCCAGCCCTGGTCGGTGTCGAACTGCGACAGCATCGCCGCAGTCGGCGGCGGCGGTGGCCTGGCATCGTGCCGGGCCGAGGCCAGGCCGACCAGGCGGTTCTGGCCGTCGAACAGCGCCAGCTCGTCCACCCCCATCTGCAGGCGCAGGCGCGACAGCCGCGCGGCCTGCGTGCCCAGCGGGGCGTCGGCCAGCTCCTGGGCGGCGGTGACGCTGCGGCGGGCCAGGTCGTTGAGCAGCGAGTTCAGCGCGGTGCGGCCGAGATCCAGTCCGCGGTCGAGCGCGACCTCGACCTTGACGTTGAACCAGCTCTCGATGCTGCGGTTGAGGAACTGGGCCGACATCGCGAACAGCAGCAGGCCGGGAATCACCGCCACCGTGGCGAACATCGTGACCAGCCGCAGCGACAGCTTGGACCCGAACACCCGGGCCTTGACGTTGCGGCGGATCAGCCAGACCT
>JASLDQ010000259.1 GCA_030151505.1 Chromobacteriaceae bacterium | reverse complement strand
CTGGCCAGATCGGTCACGCGGCGGTCGAGATGGAAGCGGCGGGCGATGCCGCGGAACTTGAGCTGGCTTTCCACCTGCGGGCGCGCGCCATGCACCAGCACCACGCGGACGCCCAGACTTACCAGCAGGTTGATGTCGTGCGACAACGGTCCGAACTTGCCCTCGTCGACGATCTCACCGCCAAAGGCGATGACGAAGGTCTTGCCCCGGAAGGCATGGATGTAGGGGGCGGCTTCGCGAAACCAGCTGACGAAATCGGAAGTGTTCATGGCGGCGTGGTCGACGACGATCAAACCGGGGAGGTTAGCAGGAATTGCCGCGGTGCGGCATGCCGGATGCCGCCAGCGGCCTTACAGGTAGCGCCGCAGTTCTTCCGGCGTATCGTCACGGTCGCCATGCAGGTGACGATCGTAGATGCGGGAGTAGGCCGGGCCGGTTTTCAGCGCGGCGGCCGGCACGCCGAGGTTGTGCAGTTGCACCGCTTCGGAATACTCGATCAGGGCTGTCCTGAGTTTGGAAAGCAGGCTGTTGTCCAGGTGGAAGCCGTGTTCGGCGAGCCAGCCGAGCAACTGGACATACTGGACCCGGTCGACATGGTAGGCGACGGTCACCCGGGCGTCGAAGGGGTGGGCGAGGGTGGCGACGCCATCCAGTTCGCCGAGGCAGCGGGCCGCTGCGCTCGCCTGTCCGGCCGGCAGTGGGTGCAGGCGGATTTCGCGGTACTTGAACAGGTCCTGGCGGTGCATGTCGCCCTCCGCAGCAAAAGCCCCGCCGCCGGATGGCGACGGGGCGGGTGCGGCATCAGTTTCTCGACTGGATTATTTGTTGCACCTTCAGGATGTTCAAGGCCTGTCCGAGCTGGTAGTCGGTCTTGGGATTGGGCTCGCGCGGATTGGCGGGGGCTTCCTTGTCGTCGGCCGGCTTGCTGCCCTCCGGCTTGGCGGCGTCCGGCTTCTTCTGCTCGCTTCCGCCGTTGGGGTTGGACAGGTGATGGTCAAGGTCGGCCTCGCGCAGGCGCACCGGACCGGACTTGCTGTCGGCGGGCGCTGCGCTGGCGGCCTCTTCGACCACGACGTCGGGCGTGATGCCCTTCGCCTGGATCGACGTGCCCTTGGGGGTAAAGTAGCGGGCGGTGGTCAGCTTGATGCCGCCGGCCGAGCCCAGCGGCAGGATGGACTGGACCGAGCCCTTGCCGAAGGTCTGGGTGCCGACCACGATGGCGCGCTTGTGGTCCTGCAGCGCGCCGGACACGATCTCGGCCGCCGACGCGGTGCCGCCATTGACCAGCACCACCATCGGAACCGATTTGACCTCGGCCGGGGTCGACTTGAAGTAGTCGGCACGGTTCGGTTCGCGGATGTAGTTGGTCGGCGTGGCGGTCAGGCGCATCTTGGCGTCCGGCGTGCGGCCCTCGGTGTAGACCACCAGCACGTCTTTGGGCAGGAAGGCCGCGGCGACGCCGACCGAGCTGTTGAGCAGGCCGCCCGGATCGTCACGCAGGTCGAGCAGCAGGCCCTTGAGCGGCTTCTTGTTGTCGCGGTACAGCGTTTCCAGCGCCTGGGCCAGGTTCTCGGTGGTGTGTTCCTGGAACTGGGTGATGCGGACGTAGCCGATGTCCGGTTCCAGCAGCTTGAACTTGACGCTCTTGGTCTTGATGACCGCGCGGGTCAGGGTGACGGCGAAAGTCTTGCCCTCGGTCTTGCGTGCGATCGTCAGCGTCACCTTGGTGCCAGGCTTGCCGCGCATGCGCTTGACGGCCTCGGTGCTGGACAGGCCGCGTACCGACGTCTCGTCGATCTTGATGATCAGGTCGCCGCTCTTGAGGCCGGCGCGGGCGGCCGGCGTGTCCTCGATCGGCGAAATGACCTTGACGAAGCCGTCTTCCATGCCGATTTCGATACCCAGCCCGCCGAACTCGCCCTGGGTACCCTCGCGCAATTCCTTGAAGGCTTCGGGGTCGAGGTAGCTCGAGTGCGGATCGAGGCCGGACAGCATGCCGTTGATCGCTTCGTTGATCAGCTTCTTGTCCTCGACCGGCTCGACATAGTCGGACTTGATCCGGCCGTAGACCTCGGCGAAGGTGCGCAGCTCGTTGAGTGGCAGCGGCGTCGCGGTTTCCTTGTCGGCCAGCGCGTTGATCGACAGGGTCAGCACCGCGCCCATGACGGCGCCGGCGCTCATCAGGGCAAATTTCTGTCTTTTGCTGTTCATGCATTCTCCCGAAGCGCTGAGGCTCCGTGTCGGTTATCTGGCCCAGGACAGCGGATTCACCGGCCGTCCCAAATGGCGGATTTCGAAGTAGAGGCCGGGGTGTTCCATGTTTCCCGAGTTGCCGGTGGTGGCTACCGTGTCGCCGGCTTTGACCATGGCACCCATGGTCTTGTTCAGTGTGTCGCCGCCGCCGTAGACGGTCATGTAGGTGCCGCCGTGATCAATGATCAGCATATTGCCGAAGCCGCGCAAGCGATCCGCATAGACCACCCGTCCGTCGGCCACGGCCCGCACCGCTTGGCCGGCCGGCGCCTTGATATACACCCCGCGCCAGCTCGTGCCTTCCGGGCGCGGCGCGCCGAAACGGCCGATCAACTCGCCGGCGGCGGGCAGGCGCAGCTTGCCTTGCAGGCTGGCGAAGGCCTTGCCGGAGGCACTGGCGTCTGCCGTTTCATCCACCGACTCGACCGGCGCGGGACGGACGGGTTCCGGTCGCGGTGCCGGCTTGCCAGCCTTTTTCGCTTCCTCGGCACGGCGCTGGGCCTCGCGCTGCGCCGCGCGGGCTGCCTGCTCGGCTTTCTTTTTCGCCTCGGCGCGCTTGCGGGCCTCTTCGCGCCGGCGGGCCTCGATCTGGCGCTGGATGGTGGCGATCAGTTCGGTCAGGCGTTTCTCGTCTTCCCGCAGCTTGTCGACCTGTCCCTGCTTGGTGTGGATCTCGTTCGACAGCCGGCTGACCAGCTGCCGGTGGTTCTGGTTTTCCCGCTCCAGCTTGCTGCGCTGCTGCTGGCGTTCGGCCGCCAGCTGGTCGAGCTGGGCGGTTTCGCGGTCAAGCTGCTCCGACAGCCGTTCCAGTTCGCCCAGTTGGGTGCGCAGCAGGGTGAACTGCGACTGCTGCGCCTTGGCAATATAGGTGTAGTAGTGCAGATCGCGGGCAGCGCGGTTGGGGTCCTGCTGATTGAGCAACATCTGCATCGCGTCGTGCTTGCCGCTGCGGTACTGGCTGTTAAGTACCTTGGAGATACGGACGCGGGTCTGGTCGAT
>JASLDQ010000135.1 GCA_030151505.1 Chromobacteriaceae bacterium | reverse complement strand
GGTGTGCCTGTAAAAATTCTTAGCTTGGGTGGATTGGGGTAGTGGGAGGTGGACTTACTCGATGAATCCGCACAAGCCTCCGCGGCACCTCTAACCGGTCCCCGTAGCCTATAGCTTCAGGGGGACAGACATGGCCTGGCTGGGAGGACGTATCTGGGCCAGCGCCCGCGCGCCGGGATGTTGGGATTTGTTGGTGTCGATCAGCGGCGTCCTGCTTAATGCTTATCCATTGCTCAAAACCCAGCGGAACCGGCGGAACCAGCGGAACCAATCCTGCCAAGCCGCCGTGGTGGCGGGTCTGGCGGTTCCGCCTCGGTTCCCGTTTTATCGCTTGGGTGAGGCGATCAGCGGAACCAGCCGGCGGTTTGCGGTTCTGGTTCCGCTGTAAAGCCGGTCGGCGGAACCACGGCGGAACCACCGAAAGCCTCACCAGATAAGGGTTTACAAGAATGGTTCCGCCAGTTCCGCTGGTTCCGCCTGTTTTCCATCGCGCGTGTAGCGTGTCTGTCAGCCTTCCGTCTCGCCGTCGTGACGGTTGATGCGGATGAATTTGTAGAAGGGCCGGGCGGTGCGCGGCATGTCGGGGGTCTTGTGCTTGCTGGTGCGGCGGCCGTCGCTGCCCGGCTGCAGCATGCCGGCGTCCACCAGTGCATCCGCGGCGGTGGTCCGGTCGAAACCCTCGGCGAGTTCGCCGACGAACACCGCCGGGAATACCAGCCAGTGCAGCCCGTCAGCATCGCGCTTACGGTAGCCGGCGCAGTTTTTCATGTCCGGTTCACGGTCGGTACCGGCGCTGGCGCAGTCGATGAAGCGGCCCCAGGCATGCAGGGCAAACCAGCCTTCGGCTTGTTCGATGATCTGGGTGTCCTCACGATTGCCGATGCCGTAGCGGTCCAGCCAGTCGGCCAGGCAGCCAATCACGGCGGCGCGGCTCTCGCCCGCTTCCCAACCGGTCAGGCCGGCAGCGGTGGCCAGTTCCAGCGCCTCGGCAATTACGGCGAAGCGGGCGGCCACCCGGCGCACCTGGCCGCCGGCTTCGGCGGGCAGCACCCCGCGCACGTCGGCAATCGCCCCACGCAGGCGGCTGGCGATGGCGTCGGCCTGCCCGGCGACGTGAGCGACAAAGGCCCGCCCGATGGTGCCGTGCTCGGTGTTGGCGGCCAGCTCCAAGGCTTCGGCCAGCTCGCCGGCGCTGGTGCAGCCGTTCAGGGTGTCGAACGCGCCCAGTCCCTTGCCGGCGTCGGCCGGCAGGCTGGCCAAGCGCACTTCCTGCCCAGCGTGGGTGCGGTGGCCGCCGCTGCTCATGAAGGCGGACAGGTCGATTTCGCCGGCGGACAGCACCAGCACCCGCCAGCGGGCTTGCTCGCGGTTGCCGCCGTCCTTGGCCCCCTGCATCTTGCCGGTGCCGTTGAACAGCCGGTAAGCCGCCATGCTGACGGCGCGCGGGTCGCCCTGGCCCATCTCGTCCAGCAGCATCAGGCCGTCATTGCGGGCGGCGGCGGCGTTGGCCAGCGCCAGCGCGGTACTGTCCCAGTTGAGCACCTGGCCGCGCGGCTCACCCCACACGCTGGCGCCAGCCTTGGCACTGGTGGTCTTGCCGCAGCCGGACGGGCCGAACAGGTGGATACCGCCCGATTCCAGTTCGACCAGATGCAGCAGCGGGGCGGCCAGTGCCGCGCCGATGGCCAGCATCGGCCGGGTGTTGCCTCGCGCCAGCCTCGCCACCGAATCACGCCAGCCCTCGACCGTGCCGCGCGGCTGGTAGGCGGCGGCGCTGCTGCTGCTGTCGCCGTGGTAGAACACCGGCGGATTGGCCGTGCCGATCACCTCGCCGGACGGCAGGAGGTACGCGCCATTGCGCCAGCCGCCGCGTTCGGTGACGTGGTGCAGGGTGGTCTTGCCTTCGGTCTGCAGGTACATCGCCAGATGCTCCAGCGTGGTCCGCCGGCTCGACACGGCCAGCCCGCCGGCCCGCAGCCTTGCCCAGCACTCCCGCTCGCCGATGCCACCATTGGGCAAGGCGAAGGTGTGAGGCTGGCGGTCGATGCGGCTGGTCCACTTGGCCAAGCGATAGGCATCGCCGCCGTCGTCGATGCCGCTGCCGATGATTTCCAGCCGGTCGCATAGCCACAGCGGCGGCAACTCAACCACCTCGCCGCTGTCGCGGTCGGTCTTGGTGCCGATGTAGAACACTCCGTCGCGGCGACAATCAAAACGCGGCTTGAGCGGATCGGGCGGCAGCTCGGCTGCTGTCTCCAGTTGTTTCAGGTCATTGGCGCTCATGCGGCGCTCCTTTCTTGTTCGTTCAGTACGTCCAGCCAGTCACGGCCGGCCTGCTCGGGCAACAGCACCCGCACCCGCCGGTCCTCGCTCCGTAGTCGTCTTGCCAGCCGGTCGGCCGCCTGTTGGCCGGTGCCGCTGGCGTCGTGGTCGGCGAAGATCCACACGTCGACCACCTCGGGCGGCAGGCTCACCCGCACCAGTCCGCCGGCCGACACGCAGGCCCACACCGGCAGGCCCGAGCCCAGCCGCACCGCCAGCGCGGTTTCGATCCCTTCGGCCAGTGCCAGCCGGCCCGCCTCGGGCGGGTGCAGCCGAATCGCCGCGCCCTTGCTCGAACCCTCGCTCACCGTGACCAGCTTCTTGGCCGGCAGGCGCTCGCCGTCGTGGTGCAGGTCGAGCTTGTTGCCGCTGGCGCTCAGGTAGATGCGGTGCAGGCCCGCCAGCGTCCCGTCAGGTGCTTGCAGCCGCGCCAGCAAGGCCGGG
>JASLDQ010000181.1 GCA_030151505.1 Chromobacteriaceae bacterium | reverse complement strand
CATCACCTCGCGGCCGTCGATGCGGATCTCGCCGTCGACATGCACGCCGAAGGGGGCGGTGTGGCGGGCTTCGTGCGCGGCTTCGGCCGCGGCGATCAGGAGCTTGGACGGCATGCAGCCGACCCGGGCGCAGGTGGTGCCGTAGGGGCCACCCTCGATCAACAGGGCGGTTTTGCCGGCGGCCCTGGCGGCGCGGTAGGCGGCAAGGCCGGCGGTGCCGGCGCCGAGGATGGCAACGTCGATGTCGCGCTGGGTCATGGTGACTCCCTTCAATTTGGATCGATTGTTCTGTTTTGAACCGCTGGGACGGCGGCGCACTGCAGGCAATGCGCCGGGATCCCGGGCTCGTCGCAAGGCTCGGGAGTGCAAACGGAAGCCGCCACCGGGCGGCCCGGGTGACACGCGCCGGGTCGATGCCCCGCCACGCCTCACCCTTCACTCCTCACGCCTGGCGCTTCACGCGACCAGATATTTCTTCAGGTCCTCGTTGCCGCCGATGAGCTTGCCGTTGATGAACACCTGCGGGGCGGTCATCTTGCCCGACACCGCGCCGAGTGCGCGGCCACGCACCTTGTTGTCCAGCGGCACGTCGACGTAGTCGTAACCCTTGGCGGCGAGCAGTTCCTTGGCTTCGATGCAGAACGGGCAACCCACTTTGGAGAACACCACCACCTGATCCGGCTTCTTGGCGTTCGGGTTGATGTAGTCGAGCATGGTGTCGGCGTCGGACACTTCGAACGGATCGCCGTCCTTTTCCGGCTCGATGAACTGCTTCACCACCACGCCGTCCTTCACCAGCATCGAGTAGCGCCAGCTGCGCTTGCCAAAGCCGATCGCGGACTTGTCGACCAGCATGCCCATGCCTTCGGTGAACTGGCCGTTGCCGTCCGGCACCATCACCAGATTGCCGGCTTCCTGGTCCTTGGCCCATTCGTTCATCACGAAGGTGTCGTTGACCGACACGCACAGGATGCTGTCGACGCCGTTGGCCTTGAAGGCCGGAGCGAGTTCGTTGTAGCGCGGCAGATGGGTCGACGAGCAGGTCGGGGTGAAGGCGCCCGGCAGCGAGAACACCACCACGGTCTTGCCGCGGAACAGCTCGTCGGTGCTGAGCTGTTTCCATTCGTTGCCGACACGGGCCGGGAAAGTGATGCTGGGGACGCGTTGACCTTCGCGGGTTTGCAGTTGGCTCATGAGTCGTTCTCCTGAAAAAGTGGGTAACAGCGGCTGGGATTCGATGGAATGGAGTATCCGGCAGGACGTTTATATGCGTCTAATTTATTGTTATTAAATTATCGATTGCTGATCACTATCGAATAGGCAGTAATTTCTGTTCTGCGACATCCCTCGCGTAAAATGCCGTTCGGGCAATCACAGCAGGCAATGGCGAGACGTGAAAATTCTGGTTCTGGGCGGCGGACAAGTCGGCGCCAGCGTGGTGGAAAATCTGGTATCCGAAGACAATGACATCACCGTGGTCGACAACAATCCCGCCCTGCTCAAACCCCTGCAGGACTGGCTCGACATCCGCACCGTCGTCGGCAACGCCGCGCATCCCTCGGTGCTGGAAGCGGCCGGCGCGCTGGACGCGGACATGGTGCTGGCGCTGACGCGCGAGGACGAAACCAATCTGGTCGCGTGCAAGCTGGCCCGCACCCTGTTCAACACGCCGACCACCATCGCGCGGGTGCGCGCGGCCGATTATGTCGAGTATGACCAGCGCAAGGCGCTGGCCCTGTTCGGCGTCGAAACCATCATCTGTCCGGAACAGATCGTCACCGACGATCTCTACCAGCTGTTCGAATACCCCGGCGCGCTGCGGGTGCTGGACTTTGCCGGCGGCCGCGCCCAGCTGGTGCTGGTGCGCGCCCACACCGGCGGGCTACTGGTCGGCAAGCCCCTGCAGCAGATCCGTTCCGACCTGCCCGAAATCGACTGCCGCATCTGCGCCATTTACCGCAACGACCGCCTGATCGTGCCGGACGCCAAGACCGTCATCCAGGACAACGACGAGGTGTTCTTCCTCGCCGCCAAGCCGCACATCCGCGCCATCCTGCGCGAGCTGCGCGCCAGCCCCCGCCCGATCAAGCGGGTGATGATCGCCGGCGGCGGCAACATCGGCTATCGCCTCGCCAGCCGGCTGGAGGACGACTACGAAGTCAAGATCGTCGAGAAGCGGCGCGACCGCTGCGAATGGCTGACCGGCGCGCTCAACGACACGCTGGTGCTCAACGGCCAGGCCACCGACGAGGAACTGCTCGAGCAGGAAAACATCGACGAGATGGATGTGTTCTGCGCGCTGACCAACGACGACGAGGACAACATCATGTCGGCGCTGCTGGCCAAGCAGCTGGGCGCGCGCCGCGTCATCGCGCTGGTCAACCGCTCCAGCTACGTCGGCCTGCTGCAGGGCCATCGCCTCGACGTGGTGATGTCGCCGCACCAGTCCACCATCGGCTCCATCCTGGCCTACATCCGCCGGGGCGACATCGAGGCGGTCCACCCGCTGCGGCGCGGCAAGGCCGAAGCGCTCGAAGCCATCGTGCACGGCGACCGCAAGACCTCCCGCCTGGTCGGCCGCCGCATCGACGAGCTCAGCCTGCCGCAGGGCTGCTACATCAACGCGGTCATCCGCGGCGAACAGGTGCTGATGGGCCACCACGATCTGGTGATCGAAAGCGGCGACCACCTGATCGTGTTCGTCGGCCGCACGCGACTGGTGCATGAAATGGGCAAGATGCTCGAAGTGAAGCTGGGATTCTTCTGATGCAGAAGCTGTTGCCGATTCTGCATGTGTTCAGCAAGCTGGTGATGCTGTTCGCCGTGTCCTTCGTGGTGCCGGCGGCGGTGTCGCTATGGTACCGCGACGGCACGCTGGACACCTTCATCGTGTCGATGGTGGCCGGCCTCGCGCTAGGGCTGTTCACCTGGGCCGCCACCCGCCGCTTCGAGCGCGAGCTCAAGCCGCGCGACGGTTTCATTCTGGTTGCGCTGGTGTGGGGCGGCTTTGCCGCCACCGCCACCCTGCCCTTCCTGCTGCACTTCCCCGGCATCGGGCTGGCGCACGCCTATTTCGAGGCGATGAGCGGGCTGACCACCACCGGCGCGTCGGTGTTGAGCGACATCGACAACCTGCCGCCGGCGATCAACTTCTGGCGCCACTTCCTCAGCTGGCTGGGCGGCATGGGGATCATCGTGCTGGCGGTGGCGGTGCTGCCGCTGCTGGGGGTGGGCGGAATGCAGCTCTACAAGGCCGAAATGCCCGGCCCGATGAAGGACAACAAGCTCACCCCGCGCATCATGCACACCGCCAAGAACCTGTGGCTGTCGTATTCGGTGCTGACGGCGGCCTGCATCGTCTGCCTGCGGCTGGCCGGCATGAGCTGGTTCGACGCGGTCTGCCACGGCTTCACCACCCTGTCGCTGGGCGGTTTTTCCTCGCGCGGCGACAGCATCCGCTATTTCGACTCGATCGCGATCGAAGGCGTGATGATCCTGTTCATGGTGCTGAGCGCGATGAACTTCGCCAACCACTTCCTCGCCTTCCGCAACCGCAGCCTGCGTCACTACCTGCGCGATGCCGAGGCCGTCGCCATGCTCTTGGTGCTGGGCGCGAGCTTCGTCGGCCTGGTGATCTACCTCGGCCCGCAAAGCGGGCAGGACCTGCCGACCGTGGCGCGGATGGTGGCGTTCAATCTCGTGTCGGTCGCCACCGGCTCGGGCTTCGTGTCCTACGATTTTTCCAGCTGGCCGCTGGCGGCGTCGCTGTGGATCCTGCTGCTGTCCACCTTCATCGTCTGCACCGGTTCGACCGGCGGCGGCATCAAGATGGGGCGGGTGCTGATTCTGGTGCGGCAGGTGTCCTCCGAAATGGTCAGGCTGCTGCACCCGAGCGCGGTGACGCCGGTCAAACTCAACCGCAGCGTGCTGCCGCCCGCCGTGGTGCAGTCGGTGATGAGCTTCATCCTCGTCTACGCCTTCTGCATGGTGCTGTTCACTTTCGTGTTCATGGTCAGCGGGCTGGACCTCCTGACGGCCTTTACCACCATGATCGCCTGCCTCAACAATACCGGGGTGGGACTGGGCGAGGTCGGACCGTCCTCGTCCTTTGCCGTGCTCAACGACTTTCAGACTTGGACCGGCTCGCTCTTGATGCTGCTGGGCCGGCTGGAAATTTTCACCCTGCTGATCCTCGCCAGTCCGGCGTTCTGGCGCAAATGACGCCGTGTTTGATGTTGTACCCGGATATCCGCAACCACCGGCCCAGGCCGGTGACAGAAAGCCTCATACCGTCATGAAGAAACTGGTCCTGATGCTGGCCGCCCTCGCCAGCACCCCCGTCTTTGCCGCCGACAGCGACATCGTCGCCGCCCGCGATGCCTTCCGCAGCAACAGCCAGACCGCGCTGCAGCAGGCCGTCTCCGCCACCCGCGACGACCTGCTGGCGCCCTACCCGCGCTACTGGCTGCTCAGCCGCAATCTCGACACCGCCAGCGCCGCCGAGGTGCGCGACTTCCTGCAGACCTATGCCGACGGGCCGCTGGCCGAACTGTTGCGGCGCGACTGGCTCAAGCGGCTGGGCAAGAACCAGCTGTGGGGCGATTTTGCGCAGGAGTACGCCAAGCTGCCGGCCGTGATGCGCGACGAGGACGTCAGCTGCTACGACCTCGTCAACCGCACCCAGAACCTCAACGAGCCCGCCGCCTGGCAGGACGCCCGCGCCCGCTGGTTCAGCGGCCGTGCCGCGCCGGCCGGCTGCAACATGCTCAACGACGTGCTGCTCGCCAGCGGCAAGATCAGCCAGGACGACATCTGGGCGCGCATCCGCCTCTTGCTCACCGCCAACCAGCTCACCGCCGCGCGCACGCTGTCCGGCCGCACCGCCACGCCGCTGACCGCCGCCCAGATCGGCAAGCCGGGCGCCGCCGATCCATCCTCGCCGGCCGGGCGCGAGCTGCGCCTGTATGCGGTACAGCAGACCGCCCGCAGCAATATCGACGCCGCCCGCAGCGAACTCGTCGCCCTCGAGGGCCGCATCGGCCGCCGCGATGCCGGCTACGCCTGGGGCCAGCTCGGCCTCGCCGCCGCCCGCAAGTTGGCGATGCCGACCGCGCTGGACGCCTACTCCCGCGCCGACACGACGCAACTGAACAACGACCAGTGGGAACGGTGGGCGCGCGCGGCCCTGCGCGAAGGCCGCTGGGACCTGGTGCAGCAGGTGATCGAGCAGATGCCGGCGGCGCTGGCCGACGATGCCGACTGGCTGTACTGGCGCGGCCGGGCGCTGAAGGAACGGGGCCAGCCCGGCGCCAACACCTGGCTGGTCAAGGCCAGCGACGCCTACGGCTATTACGGCCTGCTCGCCCGCGAGGAACTGGGCAACGTGCTGAGCGCCAAGGGCGACCAGTGGAAGCCCGGCGACCGCGATCTGGCCACTATGCGCAAGCAGCCGGCCATCGCCCGCGCCCTGGCCCTGTTCGACATTGCCAACCGTTACCAGCGCCCCGAACTGCGCGAGGACGCCAAGCGTGAATGGCGCTGGGCCATGCGCGACCGCGACGACCAGTTCCTGATCACCGCCGCCGAAGTGGCGCGGCAGGCCAACTTCTACGACATGGCGATCTACAGCGCCGACCGCACCAAGGCCGTCCACGACTGGGAGTTGCGCTACCTGTCGCCCTACCGCGACATCACCCGCAGCTACGCCCGCCAGCTCAATCTGGACGAAGCGTGGATTTACGGCCTGATCCGGCAGGAAAGCCGTTTCGTCCACATCGCCCGCTCCGGCGTCGGCGCCACCGGGCTGATGCAGGTGATGCCGGCCACCGCGCGCTGGATCGCCGGCAAGATCGGCATGGGCAGCTTCTCGGCCAACGACATCGGCACCAACATCCAGCTCGGCACCTGGTATCTGCGTTACACCTACGACCGGCTGGACGGCCAGACCACCATGGCCACCGCCGCCTACAACGCCGGCCCCGGCCGCGCCCGCGCCTGGCAGGACAGCCGCCCGCTGGAAGGGGCGATCTGGGCCGAGACCATCCCTTTCACCGAAACCCGCGACTACGTGCAAAAAGTGATGGGCAACGCGATGCACTACGCGATGGTTTTCGGTCATAGCCGTATCACCCTGAAAGAGCGCCTGGGCGTCATCCCGGCCCGCAGCAGCGGCCGCCCCGCGGCCAACGGCCCGGCCGATCCGTCTGGCGGAGAATAAGCGGGCCGGCCGCGCCTCGGCCCCAACCAGCGACGGCTGGCGGAACCGGTCGGACGAACCCGCCCGGCTTCCGCCGCCCGAGTCCGGCATGCCACGCCTGAGACGCGCGACAATCGGATCTCGGGCGCCACGCGCATCGGCGCAAGCTTTCGCCACCGTCCCGATGTTGTAGAACCATGAAGGACGCTTTTCTCCCGCACACGCCGACCTTGCTCCGTTCCGACGGAATCGGGCGGCACAGACTATCGAGACCATCATGCCCACTATCGAAAAAATCGCCCTGATCGGCGGCAGCGGTTTCATCGGCAGCTATATCGCGGCCCGGCTGTGCGATGACGGCAAGTCCGTCAGCGTCGCCACCCGCCGGCGCGAACGCAGCAAGGACCGTTTCATCCTGCTGCCGCAGACCGACCTGATCGAATGCAATGTGCACGACGACGCGGCGCTGGCGACCTTCCTCGCCGGCCACGACGCAGTGGTCAACATGGTCGGCATCTTGCACGGCAGCCGCGCCACCTTCGAACGAGTCCACGTCGGCCTGACGCAAAAGGTCATCCAGGCCTGCCAGCGCGTTGGCGTGAAGCGGCTGGTGCACATTTCCGCGCTGGGCGCGGCGGCCGACGCGCCGTCGGACTACCAGCAGACCAAGGCCAGCGCCGAGGAGCTGGTCCGGGCTTCCGGGCTGGACTGGACCATCCTGCGGCCATCGGTGGTGTTCGGTCGCGGCGACAGCTTCCTGACGATGTTCGCCGGCCTGCTCCGGATTGCGCCCTTCCTGCCGATGGCCGGCGCTGACACGCGCTTCCAGCCGGTGTGGGTGGAGGACGTGGCCCGCGCAGTGGCCGCCTGCCTCGACCGCGAGGCGACCATCGGCCAGACCTTCGAACTGGCCGGCCCCAGGACCTACACCCTGCGCCAGCTGGTCGACTACGTCGGCCGCCTGACCGGCCACCGCCGGCCGGTGATCGGCCTGCCGCACGGCTTGGCAATGCTGCAGGCGGCGCTGTTCGAATGCCTGCCGAATTCACCGCTGTCGCGCGACAACGTGCGTTCGCTCGGACGCGACAACGTCAGCGCGACGGGCTTCCCGGTCGCGGCGCTCGGCTTCTCCCCGACCGCGCTGGAAACGGTCGCGCCACTGTATCTGGCCGGCCACGGCGCGCGCGCCGCCTATGACGACTACCGTAGCGGAGCACACCGATGAAGGCCTACATCGTCGGCGGCGCGGTCCGCGACCGCCTGCTGGGCCTGCCGGTGCGCGACCACGACTGGGTGGTGGTGGGCGCAACGCCGGAGGCGATGCGCAAGGCCGGCTTCCGTCCGGTCGGCAAGGACTTCCCGGTTTTCCTGCACCCGGACACCCAGGAGGAATACGCGCTGGCGCGCACCGAGCGCAAGACCGCGCGCGGCTACCACGGCTTCGATTTCTACGCCGCGCCGGACGTGACGCTGGAGCAGGACCTCGCCCGCCGCGACCTGACCATCAACGCGATGGCCGAGGACGAGCACGGTGAGCTGATCGACCCCTACAACGGCCGCGCCGATCTGGACCGGCGCCTGTTGCGCCACGTCAGCGACGCCTTCATCGAGGACCCGGTCCGCATCCTACGGCTGGCCCGCTTCGCCGCCCGCTTTGGCTTCGACGTCGCCCCCGAGACCATGGCGCTGATGCGGCACATGGTGAACGACGGCGAAGTCGACCATCTGGTGGCCGAGCGTGTCTGGCAGGAAATGGCCAAGGGCCTGATGGAAGCCGAGCCGTCGCGCATGTTCAGCGTGCTGCGCGATTGCGGCGCGCTGGCGCGGGTGATGCCCGAAATCGACGCCCTGTTCGGCGTACCGCAACGGGCCGACTACCACCCCGAGGTGGACACCGGCCTGCATACGCTGATGTGCCTCGATACCGCCGCGCGCGAGGGCCTGCCCCTGCCGGCGCGCTTTGCCGTGCTGTGCCACGATCTGGGCAAGGCGCTGACGCCGGCCGGCGAACTGCCGCGCCACATCGGCCACGAAAGTCGCGGCATCGAACCGATCCGCGCGCTGTGCGAACGCATCCGCGTGCCGACCGACTGCCGCGATCAGGCGCTGATCGCCGCGCGTTTCCACACCCATGCCCATCGTGCCTTCGAGCTGCGCGCCGACACGGTGCTGCGGCTGTTCCGCGATACCGACGCCCTGCGCCGGCCGCAGCGTTTCGCCGATTTTCTCGCCGCCTGCCGCGCCGACTGCCGCGGCCGGTTGACTTTCGAACACGCCGACTATCCGCAGGCGGATTATCTGGCGGCCCTGCTCGACGCCGCGCTGGCGGTCGATGCCGGCGCCGTCGCCAAATCCGCCCCCGAACCCCGACAAATCCCCGTCCTCGTCGACGCCGCCCGCGTGGCGGCCATCGAGTCGGCCAAAAAGAAGCTCGCATGACGCACACCATCCATCGCCTGCCCGCCACCCTGATGCGCGGCGGCACCAGCAAGGGCCTGTTCTTCCGCGCCGACGCGCTGCCCGACGACCCCGAGCTGTGCCAGCAACTGCTGCTGCGCGCCATCGGCAGCCCCGACCCCTACGGCCGCCAGATCGACGGGCTGGGCACCGGCATTTCCAGCACCAGCAAGGTGGTGATCCTGTCGGCCTCCAGCCGCGAGGACTGCCACATCGACTACCTGTTCGGCCACGTCGCAATCGCCGACGCCCTGATCGACTGGTCCGGCAATTGCGGCAACCTCAGCGCCGCCGTGCCGGTGTTCGCGCTGCTGGAAAAGCTCGCCACGCCAGCCGACGGCCGCGCCGAAGTGCACATCTGGCAGGCCAACATCGGCAAGAAGATCGTCGCCGAACTGGATGTCCGCCACGGCCAGCCGGTGTGGGCCGGCGATTTTTCCATCGACGGGGTCGCCTTCCCGGCCGCCCCCATCACCCTGCGCTTTCTCGACCCGGCCGGCGGATCGGCGGGCAAGCTGTTCCCGACCGGCAAGCGCACCGACGTGCTCGTCCTGCCCGACGGCGGCGAGATTACCGCCACCCTGATCGACGCCGGCAACCCGACCGTGTTCGTGGCGGCGGCCGACCTCGGCCTGCGCGGCGACGAGACCGCGGCGGAGCTGGATGACGCCATGCTGGCCACGCTGGAACATCTGCGCGCGTCCGGCGCGGTGGCCATGGGATTGAGCCCGGATCTCGACACCGCCAGCCGCGAGCGGCCGGCCACGCCGAAGATTTCCTTCCTGTCGCCGCCGCGCGCCGAAGGCCGCCATCTGGAGGCTCGCATCCTGTCGATGGGCAAACTGCACCACGCCTACACCGGCACCGGCGCGATCGCGCTGGCGGTGGCCGCCAGCCTGCCCGACACCGTCGCCAGCCAGGTGATCGGCAAGGTACTGAAAAAGGAAGCGCTCA
>JASLDQ010000108.1 GCA_030151505.1 Chromobacteriaceae bacterium | reverse complement strand
CGCGCCCAACGTGCCGCTGGGCGACACCACCGCCGCCATCGAGGCGATCGGGCAGAAGATCGCCCTGCCGCCGAGCATCCTGACCAGCTACGGCGGCGACGCGGCAGTGTTCAAGAGCTCGCAGTCGAGCCAGGTGGTGCTGATCGTCGCGGCCATCCTGGTGATCTACGTGCTGCTGGGCGTGCTGTACGAAAGCTACATCCATCCGCTGACCATTCTGTCCGGCCTGCCGTCGGCCGCCGTCGGCGCGCTGCTGACGCTGCAGCTGTTCGGCATGGAGCTGACCATCATCGCGATGATCGGCATCCTGCTGCTGATCGGGCTGGTGAAGAAGAACGCGATCATGATGATCGACTTCGCGCTGGAGGCGGAGCGCAAGCAGGGGATGGCGCCGTTCGAGGCGATCCGCCAGGCCTGCCTGCTGCGCTTCCGCCCCATCATGATGACCACGCTGGCGGCGCTGATGGGCGCGCTGCCGATCGCGCTGGGGCTGGGGGCGGGGGCGGAGCTGCGCCAGCCGCTGGGGCTGGCGGTGGTGGGCGGGCTGATCTTCTCGCAGGTGATCACGCTCTACATCACGCCGGTGCTGTACCTGGCGCTGGACAAGCTGGCGAAGCGGAGCGGGACGCCGGTCGCCTAGGGCGCCCGGGCCGGAGTCACCCGCGCGGGTGTGCCAAGGCAAGCGGAATGGTCGCCGGCGGAGGTCTGGTTGAGGCTTTGCGCCGGGCGCGACCGTGCCGGTGAGTCCGGATCGAGCCGGCCCGGGGTCTAACCGTTACCGCGTGATGAACGCCGCGGACCCGGTGGAGGTGGGGGAGGGCCGCTGTCGCGGCCCGGCCGCATCCCGCCTTACATATGCGGGCGCACCGCGTCCATCACCTGCTGTTCGGTCAGCTTGCCGGTCAGGCGGGCGACCTGGCGGCCGGTCTTGTCGAGCACGACGGTGAAGGGCAGGGCGCCGGCCTTGTTGCCGGCGGCCCGCATCAGGTCCAGCGCGCCGGAATCACCGACCAGCACCGGGTAGGTGATGGCGAACTGCTGGACGAAGTTCTTGACCGAGACCTTGTTTTCGATCGCCACCCCGACCACCTCCACGCCGTGCGGCCCCCACTTCTGGCTCAGCAGGTTGAGCATCGGCATTTCCTCCCGGCAGGGCGCGCACCAGGAGGCCCAGAAATTCACCACCACCACTTTGCCGCTCCATTCGGCGAAAGCGCGCGGCCTGTCCTTCAGGTCGATGTAGCGCACGGAGTCGAAGGACGGCACGGCATGGGCCAGGGGACTGGCCAGCGCGATGAGGGCGGCGACGGCGAAATGGCGGAGACGGGGCATGGGCGGTTTCCTCTGGCGTGGGGTGAATCATGTTGCAGCGCGAATCGGTGCTGACCGGCTGGCCGGCTGGCTCTAGAATGGAGCATTCCTCCGGAGGGACATCGATGTCCGTTCTCGTATGCGGTTCCCTGGCTTACGACACGCTGCTGACGTTTCAGGATTCGTTCAAAAACCACATTCTGCCAGACCAGCTGCACAAGCTGTCGGTGTGCTTCATGGTGCCGCAGCTGCGGCGGGAGTTCGGCGGTTGCGCCGGCAATATCGGCTACAACCTGCGCCTGCTCGGCGGGACGCCGCTGATCATGTCCAGCGTGGGCGAGGATTTCGGCCCCTATCGCGCCCACCTGCAGGGCCACGGCCTCGTCACCGACCACATCCTCGAGGTGCCCGGCTACTTCACCGCGCAGTGCTTCATCACCTCCGACCGCGACGCCAACCAGATCACCGCCTTCCATCCCGGCGCGTCCGAATGCGCGACGCGCAACCACGTGCGGGACGTGGCCGGGGTCAGGCTCGCCATCGTCGCGCCCAGCGGCTACGAGGCCGATCTGCAACAGTCGCGCGAGCTGGCCGAGGCCGGCATCCCCTTCATTTTCGATCCGGGCCAGGAACTCCCGTTGTTTTCGCGCGACGAACTGTTCGAGATGATCGGGCTCGCCCGCTGGCTGACGCTGAACGACTACGAGGCCGAGTTGATGCGCGAACGCACCGGCCTGAGCGTGGCGCAACTGGCGGAGCGGGTCGAGGCGCTGGTCATTACGCGGGGCGGGCTGGGCTCGGAGATTTTCGTCGACGGCGACGTGATCCGCATTCCGGCGGTCAGGCCGGCGGCGGTGGTCGACCCGACCGGTTGCGGCGACGCCTATCGCGCCGGCCTGCTCTACGGGCTGGCCGAGGGCTGGGACTGGGAAGCGTGCGGCCGTACTGCCAGCATGCTGGGTGCGATCAAGATCGCCAGCCGCGGCGCGCAGAACCACCATTTCGACCGGGCGCAGCTGGCCGCCCTGCATGAGGACGCATTCGGGCAACCTTGGCCGGGCGTTTGAAACGCCACCGGCCAACCGGTGTAGCGCGGCCCCGTTCGTCGGGCCCGTGGCGCAGTCTCCGAACACCGCGGCCGGTGCATCGCCGCACTTGAAAAATCCCCGGTTCATCGCCAGTTCAGGCAGATTGAATCGAAAAAACCAGAGATCCAGCATGCCCGTATCCTCACTCGCCACCCCGCTGACCGGGCCGCTCCTCGAACTGGAACGCCGCTTCCTGGCCGCGCATCCACAGATCGAACACTGGTTCCGCACCCGCTGGACCGAGCACAAGGCGCCGTTCTACGGCTCGGTCGACCTGCGCAACAGCGGCTTCAAGCTGGCGCCGGTCGACATGAACCTCTTCCCCGGCGGTTTCAACAACCTGCCCAAGGACGTGCTGCCGCTGGCGGTGCAGGCGGCGATGGCGGCGGTCGACCGGGTGTGCTGCGAGGCCAAGAGCATCCTGCTGATTCCGGAAAACCACACCCGCAACACCTTCTACCTGAAGAACGTCGCGGCGCTGAAGCACATCCTCGAACAGGCCGGCTTCAGCGTGCGGCTGGGCAGCCTCAACCCCGAAATCACCGCCGTCACCGCGCTGGAGCTGGGCGACGGCGACACGCTGACGGTCGAGCCGCTGCTGCGCGAGGGTAACCGCCTCAAGCTCGCCGACGGCTTCAATCCGTGCATCGTCCTGCTCAACAACGACCTGTCGGCCGGCATTCCCGAGCTGCTGCAGGGCATCAGCCAGACCCTGCTGCCGCCGCTGCACGCCGGCTGGGCGGTGCGCCGCAAGACCCACCACTTTGCCGCCTACGATCAGGTCGCCAACGAGTTCGCCGAGCTGATCAGCATCGACCCGTGGTTCATCAATCCCTACTTCGCCAGCTGCGGCGGCATCGATTTCCACGAACGCCAGGGCGAGCAGCAGCTGGCCGACGTGGTCAGCGACCAGCTGGCCCGGATCGGCGCGAAATACCGCGAGCACGGCATCGACGAAACCCCCTTCGTCATCGTCAAGGCCGATGCCGGCACCTACGGCATGGGCGTGATGAGCGTGAAGAGCCCGGACGAGGTCGTCGGCCTCAACCGCAAGCAGCGCAACAAGATGGCGGTGATCAAGGAAGGCCAGTCGGTCAGCGAGGTGATCGTGCAGGAAGGCGTCTACACCTTCGAGCGCGTCGGCGACGCGGTGGCCGAACCGGTGATCTACATGATGGACCGCTACGTGGTCGGCGGCTTCTACCGCGTGCACGAAGGGCGCGGCATCGACGAAAATCTCAACGCCCCCGGCGCGCACTTCTCGCCGATGCAGTTCGATGGTGCCTGCCTGCCCGACATGAAGTGCGGGCCGGAATGCTCGACCAACCGCCTGTACGCCTACGGCGTGGTGGCGCGGCTGGCGCTGCTGGCCGCCGCCTACGAGCTGGAAAACACCAATCCGGACCGGGGCTGATCCCGCGCCGGGCGGGCCGGCCGCGCATCCCCGCCGATGACGCCGCCCCGCCTGCCGCCTTCGCCCCGCTCCCCGCACGAGACACCTTCATGCACATCTGCTTTCTTGCCGACCCGCTCGAGCACTTCAAGATCTACAAGGATTCGACCTTCGCCATGATGGAGGCGGCGCAGGCGCGCGGCCATTCCGTCTGGTTCGCCGAAGCCGGCACACTGGCCCGGCTGGGCGACGGCGTGGTCGCCACCGGCCAGTCCATCCGCCTGACCGGCGACACGCCGAACTGGTACGACTACCTCGGCGACAACGACGAGACCCTGCCGCTGAGCGCCTTCGATGCGGTGGTGATGCGCAAGGACCCGCCGTTCGACGCCGAATACCTGTACGCCACCCACCTGCTGAGCTTGGCCGAAGCCGCCGGTGCGCGCGTGTTCAATTCCGGCCGCGCCATCCGCGAGCACAACGAGAAGCTCGCCATCCTCAAGTACCCGCAGTTCATCGCCCCGACCGTGGTGACGCCGCGGCTGGCCGAGCTGCGCGCCTTTCTGGCCGAGCACGGCGAGATCGTGGTCAAGCCGCTGGACGGCATGGGCGGCGAGAGCGTGTTCTACGTCCATCAGGGCGACCGCAACGTCGGCGCGATCCTGGAAACGATCACCTGGCACGAAACCCGCACGGTGATGGCGCAGCGCTACCTGCCGTCCATCGTCGACGGCGACAAGCGCGTGCTGCTGATCAACGGCAAGCCGGTCGACTACTGCCTCGCCCGCATCCCGCAGGGGGGCGAGCTGCGCGGAAACCTGGCCGCCGGCGGCCGCGGCGAGGCGCGCCCCCTGTCGGCGCGCGACCGCGAGATCGCCGAAACGCTGGGGCCGCAACTGGCGGCACAGGGCCTGTTGCTGGTGGGGCTGGACGTGATCGGCGACACGCTGACCGAGATCAATGTCACCAGCCCGACCTGCTTCCGCGAGATCATGGACCAGACCGGGCTTGACGTGGCCGGCCTGTTCATCGAGGCGCTTGAAACCGCATGCGCGTGAAGCTGGTGCACTGGATGGAACGAAATGCCCGGCGTGTCCGGGCGTTTTTGCGTGGGTCTCTCGGGCGGGCGGCGACGGATGCCCAAGACGTTTTTTCCGGCGGGCCGGCCGGGGGCGTCCCGCCGCGACGGCTGACGCTGCGCCCCATCCTGCTCGCCGCAACTGGCGGCGGCGTTCGCAAGCCTGCCGGTTTATGCCGCCCCGGACGAGGGGTTGAGCCGCCACCTCCCGGGTCAAGCCGGATAGTGGCGGCGGGAGCCGGGGGGCGCCTCGATATGGCCCGGCCAGACGGAAGGTTCGCGCCGGCGGGTGGCATTCGCGGCGGATGGTGCTGGAGCGGTGTCCGGAACGGCGGCTTTCGC
>JASLDQ010000065.1 GCA_030151505.1 Chromobacteriaceae bacterium | reverse complement strand
AGCGACGGCAATTCGTGCCCAGTACACTGCACTGGACGTGGCTCTGGCCAAGATGAAGTCGTCGTTGAGTGCGATGCAGAGCATGCTGGGGACGAGTTCCAATTAATTGATTTAGAATCCGTGCCCATTAGATGAAGCAGGCAGTGGACACTGTCTGCTTCATCCATTTCATCGTCTGTCGTAACCGAGAAAAACCATGATTCAAAGCCGGCAACTCCAGCAATTCGCCAAGACCTACCAGCAGGATGCCTTGGAGGCCAAAGTGCTGGGAGCGGGAACCGTTGACCTGATCGTCCAATTTTATGAGGGGGCCATTGCCGCAATCCGCTTGGCCCAACAGGGAATGGAGGCGGCGCAGTTCGAGCAGAAAACGCGCCAGATCAACAAGGCCTACGAAATCGTCGACTGTCTCGACCGGGTGCTGGATCTGGAACGCGGCGGCGAAGTGGCTCAGAACCTGAATGGCCTGTACGACTACATCAAGCGTCGCTTGATGAGCGCCAATGCCGATAATGATGTCGAGGCATTGACAGAGGCCATCAAGCTCTTGGCCGAGCTGAACGAAGGCTGGAAAGGTCTGGCCCAAAAAGTGCGGCAAGCCGCGCCGCAAACCGGCGGCATTTTACAGGCCTGATGATGACTACCGACTTTGACTTGCTGCTCGAACGGTATTGCCTGCTGAGCGACCAGTTGCTGGCGCTGGCCGAAAAAGCCGACTGGGATGCCGCCTTGGCCTTGTTTGAACAACGCGATGCATCCGAACAGGCTGTTCTGGCCGGGCTGCAGCAGGGCGTGGACGACGCGGTGCGTGCCCGGCTTGACACGGCCATGCAGCAAACCCAGCGCGTCATGACCTTGTTCGAGCAGGAGCGGGAGGAGCTGGGGGCTCTGCTCCATGCCAACCACAATCAGGACCGGCTCAATCGGACTTACGGCTGATTGCCGGGCTGGCCGCCGGGCCGGAATGTTCTAAACTGGCTCTAGCGGATGGAGAGGTGTGCATCCGGTCCAGATTGGGGAGCAGGGGATGAGCAATCCGGTGTTGTGGTGGCAGATGCTGCTGGTGGCGTTCGGGCTGACCGCGCTCTACGTGGCGGGCGGCTGGTGGCTGCTGCGCCGTACGACGCGTCTCCACCAGCGCAGTGAAATCGATACGGCCCATCTTGAATTGTTGCAAAGCCAGATCAGCGCCTTGCAGCGGGATGTGCAGCGTTTGGCCGAACAGTTGCTGGCCGCCGGTCGGGCGCTCAGCGCCGCCACCGAGATCATCAAGCACAAAGCCATGACTGCGGGGGGGGAAGAGGCTGAAATCACGCCATACAACCGCGCGATCGAGCTGGCACGCCAGGGCGTGCCGGTGGGGGAGGTCGCCAACCAGTGCGGTATTTCCCGTTCTGAAGCGGAGTTGATCGTGGCGCTCTACAGGCGGGCATAGATTCGATGCCAGCCTCATTCTCTTGGTGTAAGCTCGGGCCGGTCTAACCGGCCTTTTTCATCGCCGCCCGTATGGTTTGGAACCCTATGTTCCAGGACATAGCTGCGTCCGTGATCCGTCGAGGCCGGCGAATGCCATGAATACCCTGATGGAGCGGGCCTTGGCTGCTGTACCCGGCCGCTTGCCTGTCAGTGTCATGTCGTCGATCAATCACTAACGTCGTTTTCATGCTGCCCATCTCAAACCTCTCCGGCGTGTCTGCGCTGTCGCCGTCGCAAATCAGCCGCGTCTTGCGAGACGGCCGCCCGCTGCTCGAAGTCTCGCCGCTGCCGGCCCGCTTGCCCGATCTCAAGCTCGGCGAGCAGGTGACGGCCCGGGTGGTCGATGCGCTGCCGGACAATCGTTTCATCGCGATGGTCAAGAACCAGCTGCTGTCGCTCAACCTCTCCCGTGGGCAGATGCTCGCCGCGGAACCCGGCTCCACGCTCCGGCTGACCGTGGCACAGCTGACGCCCAAATTGATGTTCCAGCTGGCGGGGGACCCGGTCACCGAGAAGGTCGATCGCCAGTATTCCCGCGTCACCCTGTCCGGCGCTTCGCGCTATCTGGGGGCGCTGTTGACCCAGGCCGGGCGGGGCGGCAACGAGACCAGCCGGACCCAGGCCACTCCCATGCTGGCACGCGAACCGCTGTTGCCGCTGGCGGCACAGCGCCAGGCCAATACGGCCCTGACGCAACAGGCGGGGCAGACCGGCCAGACAGCCCAGGCCCAAGCCCTGTCCCAGCTGGCTGGCGGCCTGGCCAGCACCCGCGAGCTGGCGGGCCTGCTCAAGCAACTGGTGTCCGGCAGCGGCGTGTTTTACGAATCGCATCTGGCGCAGTGGGTCAACGGTGAAAAGCCGCTGGCCGAGGTCAAAACCGAACCACAGGCCCGGCTGGAGCTGCCCAAGGCCATGTTGTCGTTGCTGGACAAATCCACGCAGGACGAAGGTGCCGATCTGCAGGTTAGCCAGCTTCTCCGTCATGCCGAAGCTGATACCCAGAAACAGCAAAATGCCAATACCGCGCTGGGCCAGCTGCTGGCCCGCCAGCTCGATACCTTGGAACACCGGCAGATTCTGGTACAAGGACAGGCGTGGCCTGAGCAAGCCTTCGACCTGCTGATCGAAGAAGACAAGACCCAGGAGCGAGAGGCGGACGGCACCGAGATGCCGAAACAATGGATCAGCCGGCTGGCACTCGACCTGCCGCAGCTGGGAGCGGTCGAAGCCCGCATCACTCTGAGCGGGCAGGGCGTGCAGCTGCGCTTCGACGCACTCAATCCCGAAACCGCCGCCCGCCTTGCCGGCGAACGCGAGCGCCTGCGCCAAGGCATGCAGGACAGCGGCCTGACCTTGCTGCAATATGCCGTCAACCGCGAGGCCTGAAACCATGAAGCCGAAATCACGCCAGACCCCTCAGGAAAAACGCCTGTCCGCCGTCGCGCTGGCCTACCGAGAGGGCGCTGCCGCGCCGCGGGTGATGGCCAAGGGCAAGGGAGAACTGGCCGCGCGCATCATCGACCGCGCCAAGGAGGCCGGCGTGTTCGTCCACGAGTCGCCGGAACTGGTCGGACTGCTGATGCAGGTCGATCTCGACAGCCAGATTCCGGCCGAACTCTACCAGGCGGTGGCCGAGATTCTGGCCTTCGTCTATTTTCTCGAACGCCAAGCGGCGGGAGACACCGTGTTCGAGCTGCCGGCCGGGCACCCGGCGGCGGCACAACTGACAGGAGAAGCGCAATGAAGGTTGGCTATATCGGTCTGGGCATCATGGGGCGTCCATGCGTGCTCAACCTGCTCAAGGCGGGGTTCGAGGTGCATGTCTGGTCGCGCCGTCCCGAATCGGCCGCCCCGCTGCTCGAGGCCGGCGCCCATGCCGCCGCCAGTCCGGCCGAGCTGGCCGGCAAGGTCGACGTGCTGATTACCAACGTGTCCGACACCCCGGACGTGGAGGCCGTGCTGCTCGGCGAAGGCGGTGCGGTCCACGGCGCGCGTACCGGCCTAGTCGTGGCCGACATGAGCACCATCGCCCCGCTCGGCGCGCGCCGCATCGCGGCCCAACTGGCCGAGGCCGGCGTGGATTTTCTTGACGCTCCGGTATCGGGCGGTGAGGTGGGGGCCATCAACGGCACCCTGACCATCATGGTTGGCGGTCGCCAGCAAGCCTTCGACAAGGCACTGCCGGTCCTGCAGGCCATGGGCAAGACCATTACCCGCATCGGCGATTCCGGGGC
>JASLDQ010000049.1 GCA_030151505.1 Chromobacteriaceae bacterium | reverse complement strand
TTATTTAATGTTGCAATAAGCAAAATGAACCTCCGTCGGTCAACCCCGGCGTGGCAGTTTCATGGTTGGATCCAGACGTTGAGGCCAAAAGCTTTGGCGTTTTGTCATTTAAGTCAATGACATGGACGGATTGCCGATTGCTGCTTTTCCGTATTTTTGACATCTGAATGATATAAGGACGACTATGAAGTCGCTTAAGGAAACCCTGTTGTGGGGGGGCGTTGCCATTGCCGGCGCGGGTTCGCTGGCAACTGTCGCGCTGAATAGGGGGGAATCGGTCAACGCGATCTGGCTGATCGTGGCTGCCGTCTCCTGCTATTTCATCGCATACCGCTTTTACAGCCTGTTCATCGCCAGCAAGGTGGTCGAACTGGACGGCCGCCGCCTGACGCCGGCCGAACGTTTCAACGACGGTCTGGACCATGTGCCGACCAACAAATGGGTGCTGTTCGGCCACCACTTCGCCGCCATCGCCGGCGCCGGCCCGCTGGTCGGTCCGGTGCTCGCCGCGCAGATGGGTTACCTGCCGGGCACACTGTGGATCGTGGCCGGCGTGATCCTCGCCGGTGCGGTGCAGGACTTCCTGATCCTCTTCATTTCCACCCGCCGCGACGGCAAGTCGCTGGGCGAAATCATCAAGATGGAACTCGGCCCGGTCGCCGGCGTCGTCGCCTCCGTCGGCATCCTGATGATCATGGTCATCCTGCTTGCCGTGCTGGCGCTGGTGGTGGTCAAGGCCCTGGTGGGCAGCCCGTGGGGCACCTTCACCATCGCGATGACCATTCCGATCGCCTTCTTCATGGGCATCTACATGCGCTACATCCGTCCGGGCAAGATCGGCGAGATCTCGGTGGTCGGCTTCGTGCTGCTGATGCTGTCGATCATCTACGGCGAAGACGTGGCCCGTTCCTCCATCGCCTCGTGGTTCACCCTGACCGGCACCGAGCTGGCCTGGGCGCTGATGATCTACGGCTTCATCGCCTCGGTGTTGCCGGTGTGGCTGCTGCTGGCCCCGCGCGACTACCTGTCGACCTTCCTCAAGGTCGGCACCATCGTCGGTCTCGCCATCGGCATCGTCGTGGTCGCGCCGAACCTGCACATGCCGGCCGTGACCAAGTTCATCGACGGCACCGGCCCGGTGTTCGCCGGCGCGCTGTTCCCCTTCCTGTTCATCACCATCGCCTGCGGCGCCATCTCGGGCTTCCACAGCCTGGTCAGCTCGGGCACCACGCCGAAGATGCTGGAAAATGAACAGCATGCCCGCCTTATCGGCTACGGCGCGATGCTGATGGAATCGTTCGTCGCGATGATGGCGCTGATCGCCGCCTGCGTGCTCGATCCGGGCATCTACTTCGCCATGAACGCGCCGGCCTCGGTGATCGGCAAGACCGCCGCCGACGCCGCGCAGGTGATCTCGCAGTGGGGCTTCCTCATCACGCCAGAAGCGCTGACCCAAATGGCCGCCGATGTCGGCGAGTCCACCATCCTGTCGCGTGCCGGCGGCGCGCCGACCCTGGCCGTGGGCATGGCGCACATCCTGCATCAGGTCATCGGCGGCAAGACCATGATGGCGTTCTGGTACCACTTCGCCATCCTGTTCGAAGCGCTGTTCATCCTGACCACCATCGACGCCGGCACCCGCGTGTGCCGCTTCATGATCCAGGACCTGCTCGGGACCTTCATCAAGCCGCTGGGCAACACCGAATCGTGGCCCGCCAACCTGCTGGCGACCTTCCTTTCCGTCGCCGGCTGGGGTTACTTCCTGTACCAGGGCGTGGTCGATCCGCTGGGCGGCATCAACACCCTGTGGCCGCTGTTCGGCATCGCCAACCAGATGCTGGCCGGCATCGCGCTGATCCTCGCCACCGTGGTGCTGGTGAAGATGAAGAAGGAAAAGTACATCTGGGTGACGGTGGTGCCGATGGTGTGGGTGCTGATCTCGACCCTGTACGCCGGCTGGCTCAAGCTGTTCGACACCAACCCGAAGATCAGCTTCCTCGCCCACGCCGACAAGTTCAGCGCTGCGCTCGCCAACGGCGAAGTGCTGGCCCCGGCCAAGAGCGTGGCCGACATGCAGCAGATTATCTTCAACGACTATGTCGATGCCGCGCTGTGCGGCGGCTTCATGGTGGTGGTGGCGCTGATGCTGGTATTCGGCGCGCGCGCCATCCAGCAGGCGCGCGCCAGCAACAAGCCGACCACCTGCGAAACGCCGGCACAGTTCCGCAAAGAGGCCGCTGCCAATGCTTGATAACGTTCGCCTGGTCGCCCGGCGTCTGGCCCAGACCGCCCGCCTGATGGTGGGCGTGCAGGACTACGACACCTACGTGGCCCACATGCGCGAGCATCATCCGGAACATCCGGTGATGACCGTCGCCGAGTTCCACCGCGCCAGCATCGACGCCCGCTACCCGGGCAAGAGCGGCAAGTTGAGCAAGTGCCCGTGCTGAGTCGCCCGTAGCGACCCGCGCAACGTCCAGCGCCCCGGTGATCCCGGGGCGTTTTTCTGGCCGCCGTTCATGCTGCGACACTATGTCGCATTCTCATGTCATCAAGCAGGGCTTAGCATCGCCGCGTCATTGATTCCCGGTTCTGTTGCGATGCGCCCCCGTTCCCTTGCCCTGTCCGTCCTGGCCGCGCTGGCCAGTCTGTCCGCCCGTGCCGACGATGCCGTGCTGCTGCCCGAGACCATCGTCACCGCCGCGCCCACCGCCGCCCCGCTCACCGTCACGCTCGACCCCAAGGCCAGCTACTCGCCGGCGCCCGCCACCGACGGCGCCGGCCTGCTCAAGGCGGTGCCGGGCTTCGCCGTCACCCGCAAGGGCGGCAGCGGCGGCGATCCGCTGTTTCGCGGCCTCGGCGCCGGCCGCCTCGACATCCTGGTCGACGGCGCCAGCGTCTACGGCGGCTGCGGCGGACGGATGGACCCGCCGACCGCCTATCTGTTTCCCGAAACCTTCGACCGCGTGACCGTCTTGAAGGGACCGCAGTCGGTGCTGTACGGCCCGGTGCCGGTGGCGGGCTCGGTGCTGTTCGAGCGCGAGACGCCGCAGTTTGCCTCGCCCGGCGTGGAGGGCGACGTCTCGGTGCTGGCCGGCAGCGACAGCCGCGTCGACGGCGGCGCCACCGTCACCGCCGGCTCGGCGCTGGGCTATGTGCGCCTGTCCGGCCAGTACAACGACAGCAACGACTACAAGGATGGCGCCGGCCAGCGCGTCCACTCCGCCGCCACGCGCCGCAGCGGGTCCACGACGGTCGGCTTTACCCCGGACGACAAGACCCTGCTGGAGTTCGGCTACGACATCAGCCGCGGCGAGGGCGCCTACGCCGACCGCAAGATGGACGGGGTCAAGTTCGACCGCGACGCCTGGCGCGTCAAGGCCGAGCGGCGCGACATCGCGCCGTGGCTGGAAAAACTGTCCGCCAGCTACTACCACAGCTACGTCGACCACGTGATGGACAACTATTCGCTGCGCCGGCTGACCGGCATGGCGATGGTGAGCAATCCGGACCGCGAAGTGGAGGGCGGCCGGCTGGCGGCGGCGCTGCGTTTCGGCGAACTGAATCTGGATGTCGGCGCCGATTTCATGCGCGACCGGCACACCTTCCGCAGCGGCGGCGGCATGAACGGCGCCGTCGCCGACGCGGCCTACCAGAGCGCGCAACGCCTGGCCGACATGAAGCTCGCCAATACCGGCGTGTTCGCCGAAGGCCGCTACCAGTGGACCCCGGCCACCCGCCTGCTCGCCGGCCTGCGTCACGACCGCGCCGAAGCGACCGACCAGCGCAGCGCCGCCAAGTCCTCCACCAGCGGCCAGACCGACGTGCACAACCTGACCGGCGGCTTCGTGCGGCTGGAGCACCAGCCGAGCGCGGCGCTCACCCTGTTTGCCGGCTACGGCCAGGCCGAGCGTGCGGCGGATTACTGGGAGCGCAGCAAACAGGTCGGCACCGCCAGCAGCTTCAACGTCGCGCCGGAAACCAACCGCCAGCTCGATCTGGGGGCCCTGTGGCAGACCGGATCGGTGCAGGCGTCGGCGTCGCTGTTCTACAGCCGGATCGACGACTTCATCCTGATCGAATCGAAGGGTGCGATGGGCGCCGTCGCCCGCAATGTCGACGCCACCCGTTACGGCGGCGAGGCCGAGTTGAACTGGCGCTTTGCCAGAAACTGGAAGGCCGGCTCGGCGCTGGCGTGGGTCTGGGGCAGCAACGACAGCGACAAGCGCCCGCTGGCGCAGACGCCGCCGCTGGAGGCCCGCTTCTCGCTGGGGTACGACGACGCGACGTGGTCGGCCGGCGGGCTGTTGCGGCTGGCAGCCCGGCAGGACCGGCTCGATGCCGGGCGCGGCAACGTGATCGGACAAGACCTGGCCGCGCCGGCCGGTGGTTTCGCCACGCTGGCGCTCCACGCCGGCTACAAGCCGCGCAAGGATGTCCAGCTGACGGCCGGCGTCGACAATGTGTTCGACCGGGCCTACGCCGAACCGATCAGCCGGGCCGGCGCTGACGTGGCCGACTACGGCCCGGCCACGCTGCGGGTCAACGAGCCGGGCCGGACCTGGTGGCTGAAGGGCAAGTACAGCTTCTGAGCCGGGATGCCAAGCCCGCTCGTCACCCAAAGAAAAGCCCGCGCATGGCGCGGGCTTTTGGCATGGCGGTCTCGGCGCGGGCTTAAAGCCAGAAGTCGCTGCGATCGCGGTGGTGCTCGATCACGCGCTGGAAGGCCTTGGGGTCCTTGGCGTAGGTCAGCTCGCCGGCGGCCGGCTTGTACAGGTCGTAGAGGCGCGATACCCAGAAGCGGATGGCGGCCGCCCGCAGCATGACGGGCCAGGCGTCCTGCTCGGCCTGGGTCAGCGGCCGCACCGCGCGGTAGGCGTCGAGGAAGGCGCGCGCGCGGGCCGGGTCGAGGTCGCCGCCGGGCTGCATCGCCCAGTCGTTGATCGCGATGGCGAGGTCGTACAGCAGCAGGTCGTTGCAGGCGTAGTAGAAGTCGATGAAGCCGCTGATCTTCGGCCCGTCGAACAGCACGTTGTCGCGGAACAGGTCGGCATGGATTACGCCGCGCGGCAGCTGTTCGTGGCGGTACCGGTCCTGCAGGGCGATCTCCTCGCGCAGCAGCCGGGCATCGGCCGGGTCCATGAAGTCGTAGACCTGCGCGGCGGTGTCGCTCCACCAGCGCGGACCGCGCGGGTTGCGCATCTTGAGCGGAAAGGTGTCGCCGGCGATGTGCATCTGCGCCAGCATGCCGCCGACTTCGGCGCAGTGCGCCGGGGTCGGGTCGCTGACGTCGCTGCCGGCGAGGCAATGCACCAGGCAGGCCGGTTTGCCGCACAGAAGGCTGGCGAACTGGTCGGTGCGGTCGGCCACCGGGGCGGCCACCGCCACGCCGTGGCGCGCCAGGTGGTGCATCAGGTTGAGGTAGTAGGGCAGCTCGTCGAGCTGCAGCGTTTCGAACAGCGTCAGCACGTAGCGGTCGCGCGTGGTGGTGACGAAGTAGTTGGTGTTGGTCACGCCGGCGGCGATGCCCTTGAGCTCGACGAATTCGCCGACGCCATAGCGGGTCAGCCATGGCGACAGGTCTTCCGGACGGACGGTGGTGTAAACGGACATGGCGTACAGGTATCAGAAGCGGAACAGGATCCAGCGCGGCACGACGAGTTTCTCTCCGCGCGGATCGTAGGGTTTGAAGGTACCGCTGCCGTCTTCGTCCATCAGGTAATAGGACGGACCGACCACCGGCGTGACCTTGATCATGTAGAGGCGGCCGTGCAGGCGGAATTCTTCCACGCGTTTGTCGCCGTCCTTGCGGATGGTCACTTCCGGTTCGGTGTCGGCGCCCTGGTCGACCACGGTCGGGGGCGGCGGCGCGTCGGCCAGCGGTTTCTTGGCGGGGTCGGCGGCGTGGGCGGCGGAGGCCAGCAGCAGGGCGGCGATAAACAGGGGCAGGGAGCGCATCGTGCGTCCTTTCTTTACAGGTTCAACATCCGTTCGCGCTCTTCCGGCGAGGCTTCGAAGCCGCGCGTTTCGTAGTGCTTGAAAATGGCTTCGACCACGGCGGCCGGCTCGTCGATCAGCTGGATCAGCTCCAGGTCTTCCGGGTTGATCATCCCGTTGGCGGTCAGCTGCTGCTTGAACCAGTCGATCAGCCCGCTCCAGAACGCCGCGCCGACCAGAATGATCGGAATCTGGCGGGCCTTGCCGGTCTGCACCAGCGTCAGCGCCTCAAACAGCTCGTCCAGCGTGCCGAAGCCGCCCGGCATCACCACATAGGCCACCGCGTGGCGGACGAACATCACCTTGCGCGAGAAGAAGTAGGTGAACTTGAGGCTGATGTCCTGGTAAGGATTGGGTTTTTGCTCGTGCGGCAGGGCGATGTTGAGCCCGACCGACGGGCTCTTGCCGTAGTAGGCGCCCTTGTTGGCGGCTTCCATGATGCCGGGGCCGCCGCCGGAGATGACCGAGAAGCCGGCGTCCGACAGCAGGCGGGCGATATCCTCGGTCAGCTTGTAGTCGGCGTGGTCGCGCGGGGTGCGCGCGCTGCCGAAAATGCTGACGGCAGGCGTGATACCCTGCATCTCTTCGGTGGATTCGACGAATTCCGCCAGAATTTTCAGGACTCGCCAGGACTCCCGCGAGCGCGATCTCGTTAGGGCAGCCTGGTTGGGGTCGGTGGGGGGAATCTTGTCAGACAAGCTCATCTTCTCAGGCCTTGTTATGCGGGCGGCTGTTCCCACCCTTATCGTATATGTACCGCATTTCCCCGCGAGCCGGGGGATTCGGTGTCCTTCCCGCCCGTTGCGCGGGCCGGCCGGGACGTTTCAGACCCAATAGGTGTTATCGATGAAAACCTTGCTGTTGATCGACGGCTCTTCCTACCTGTATCGCGCCTTCCATGCGATGCCCGATCTGCGCTCGCCCACCGGCGCGCCCACCGGGGCCGTCTACGGCATCATCAACATGCTGCGCCGTCTGGCCGGCGAAGTCGCGGCGGATTATAGCGCGTGCATATTCGACGCCAAAGGCAAAACCTTCCGCGACGACCTCTACCCGGCCTACAAGGCGCAACGCCCGTCCATGCCGGACGACCTCGCCGCCCAGATCACCCCGGTGCACGAGGCGGTGGCTGCCCTCGGCTGGCCGCTCCTGAACGTGGCCGGGGTCGAGGCCGACGACGTGATCGGCACGCTGGCGCGCCAGGCCGAGGCAGCCGGCCTGCAGGTGGTGATTTCCACCGGCGACAAGGACATCGCCCAACTGGTCAGCCCGGCCATCCGGCTGGTCAACACCATGACCGAAGAATGGCTGGACGAGGCCGGCGTGCTGGCCAAGTTCGGCGTGCCGCCGACGCGCATCATCGACTTCCTCACCCTGACCGGCGACAAGGTCGACAACATACCCGGCGTGGACAAGTGCGGCCCCAAGACTGCCGCCAAGTGGCTGGCCGAATACGGCGACCTGGACACCCTGTTCGCCAACGCCGCCAAAGTCGGCGGCAAGGTCGGCGACAACCTGCGCGCGGCACTGGACTACCTGCCGCTGTCGCGCACGCTGGTGACGATCAAGACCGACGTCGATCTGGCCGCCGAACTGCCGCGCGGGCTGGAAAGCCTGATCCACCAGCCGGTCGACCGCGCCCGCATGACCGCGCTGTGCCGCGAGCTGGGCTTCCGTACCTGGCTGCGCGAATACGGCGATGGCGAAATGCTGGCGGTGGCCGCCCCGGCCGCCGCCGCGCCGCAGACCGACCTGTTCGGCTCGACCGTGACCCCGACGCCGGTCGCCCCGGTCGCCGGCGTGGCCATGGCCGCGGCAGATCCAGCCCCCGTGCCGGCCGGCCTGTCGCAGCCGACCGACGCCGCCGACTATGAAACCCTCCTGACCGAAGACCGGCTCGAGCACTGGCTGACCGAGCTGGAGCGCGCCGCCGTGGTGTCGTTCGACACCGAAACCGACAGCCTCGACCCGCTGCACGCCCGCATCGTCGGGGTCAGCTTCGCCGTCGAACCGGGCCGCGCCGCCTACCTGCCGCTGGCGCACACCGCCCCCGGCGTGGCCGACCAGCTCGATCGCGACGCGACGCTGGCCCGGCTCAAGCCGTGGCTGGAAAACCCGGCCAAAAAGAAGCTCGGCCAGAACCTGACCTACGACCGCCACGTGCTGGCCAACCACGGCATCGCGCTGGCCGGCATCGCCGACGACACCATGCTGATGAGCTACGTGGTCGAAAGCCACCTGCGCCACAATATGGACGAGCTGGCCGAACGCCACCTCGGCGTGCAGACCATCCCCTACGAGGCGGTGTGCGGCAAGGGCGCCAAGCAGATCGGCTTCGCCGACGTCGATTTGGCCACCGCCACCCGCTACGCTGCCGAAGACGCCGACGTCACGCTGCGGCTGGCGCGGGCACTGATCCCGCAGCTGGGCGGCCGGCTGGCCACGGTCTACCGCGACATCGAGCTGCCGACCGCCGAAGTGCTGTTCGCGATGGAGCGCACCGGCGTGCTGATCGACCGCGAGGTGCTGGCGCGCCAGAGCCACCAGCTCGGGCTGGAAATGCAGGCGCTGGAAGCCGAAGTCCACGCGCTGGCCGGCCAGCCCTTCAACCTCAACTCGCCCAAACAGCTGTCGGAAATCCTGTTCGGCACCTTGGGGATCCCGACCAAGGGCGTAAAGAAAACCGCGTCCGGCGGCTATTCCACCGACGAATCGGTGCTGGAAAAGCTGGCGCTCGACTACCCGCTGCCCAAGGCGCTGCTGCGCTACCGCGGGCTGGCCAAGCTCAAGTCCACCTACACCGACAAGCTGCCGGCGATGATCAACCCCGACACCGGCCGGGTACACACCCATTACTCGCAGGCGGTGGCGGTGACCGGCCGGCTGTCGAGCTCCGATCCCAACCTGCAGAACATCCCGGTGCGCACCGCGGAAGGCCGCCGCGTGCGCGAGGCCTTCGTCGCGCCGGCCGGCAGCCACATCGTGTCGGCCGACTACTCGCAGATCGAGCTGCGCATCATGGCCCACCTGTCCGGTGACGAACGCCTTCTGGCCGCCTTCGCCGCCGGCGAGGACATCCACCGCGCCACTGCCGCCGAGGTGTTCGGCATCGAGCGCGATCAGGTCAGCCCCGAACAGCGCCGCTACGCCAAGACCATCAACTTCGGCCTGATTTACGGCATGAGCGCCTTCGGCCTGGCCAAGAGCCTCGAAATCGACAACAAGGCGGCGCAGACCTTCATCGACCGCTACTTCGCCCGCTACCCCGGCGTGGCCGACTACATGCACCGCACCCGCGAGGCCGCGCGCGAGCGAGGCTACGTCGAGACCGTGTTCGGTCGCCGGCTCTACCTGCCCGACATCAAGGCCGCCAACCCGGCCAAGCGCCAGGGCGCCGAGCGCGCCGCCATCAACGCGCCAATGCAGGGCACCGCCGCCGACCTGATCAAGCTGGCGATGATCCGGGTGCAGGCCTGGCTGGTGGACGCCGGCATGGCGTCGAAACTGGTGATGCAGGTGCACGATGAACTGGTGCTGGAAGTGCCGGAGGCCGAGCTGGCGACCGTGCGCGAGAGATTGCCGCAGCTGATGAGCGAGGCGGCGCGGCTTGACGTGCCGTTGCTGGCCGAGGTCGGCAGCGGGCCGAACTGGGAGGCGGCGCACTGACCGTGCCGCCGGCACCGGCCGCGTGCGCCAGCCGCGCTTAACAGGCTTGTGTTAGGAGGCGTGGTGGCGGTATCCGGTCGGCGAGATGGGGCGAGGACGAATGACGCGGCCTGCCGCCCGCCCCAGTCCCGCGCGCTGGCATGGCGTGCGGCCCGGCCCGCTGTGACGTCCGCTGGACCGGTGTGTATTCCAGCGATAACAACCGCCCCACATTCTTGGTTTGCGAGACGGCCGTTACGCTAAAGGTAAGTGCCTACCCAGATGGCTGATCCAGTCACACAATCTGCACCCGCGTTCTAACGGATAGCGCGGCTTGATCGGGACTAGTTGCAAAAGTCCATGTGAGTCGTGGATTTATCCGACCTTCTCATAGCCAAAAGAGATGTAATTCACCGCCGGCTTGCTCCGCAAGAAGTGGACCGGCCGGAGGCGGTCGGCGCGCGCAGGCGCCCTCGTCCTCAGCTTGGCCAACGGTCGCGCTTGTCAATACGGAATGCCTCCGCGCCAGCTAACAAAAACCCGGTCGATGACCGGGTTTTTTGCGTCTCAGAAACTGCTGCAGGTATTGGCGGCCGCGTTGCCGGTGTGCGCCCGCGCGCCGGTCTGGTCGAGGCTGAGCGTGCCGCAGCGAAGCCGGTTGGGCGAACCGGCCGGGGCGGGGAAACCGTCCATCGTCGCCTGGTTGCCGACCGGGGTCGCGGTCAGGGTGAAG
>JASLDQ010000033.1 GCA_030151505.1 Chromobacteriaceae bacterium | reverse complement strand
GACCGGGTGCGGAGCCACCTCCGGCCATGCAAGGCGCCTGAGTCAGGGGCCGACATAATCGGGCGAGCAAGGCGTGCGACAAAAACCCCGGCAACGTGTGGCGTTGCCGGGGTTTTTTTATGTGCAATTTCTTTCCGGTCGAATATGCGGAAGTCGTTCTCAATTTCTTTACTGGAACGTACGATTCGATACAATTGGTCACATGCTTTTGGCCCTGATCGTCTTCCTTCCCTTCCTCGGCAGCCTGTGCGCGGCCTTCCTGCCTTCCAACGCCCGCAATGCGGAAGCGTGGCTGGCAGGCGTGGTTGCGCTCGCCGCCGCCTTGCTGACGGCCGGTCTCTATCCGCAGGTCGCGGCTGCCGGCGTGTTGAGGGCTACCATCGCGTGGATGCCGGGGCTGGATTTTTCCCTGCGCATGGATGGATTTGCCTGGCTGTTCGCCCAACTGGTCACGACCATGGGAACCCTGGTCGTGGTCTATGCCCGCTACTACATGTCGCCGACCGATCCGGTGCCGCGTTTCTTTTCCTTCTTTCTCGCCTTCATGGGGGCGATGCTCGGCGTGGTGCTGTCCGGCAACCTGATCCAGCTGGCGATGTTCTGGGAGCTGACCAGTCTTGCCTCCTTCATGCTGATCGCCTACTGGCATCATCGTGCCGATGCCCGCCGCGGCGCGCGCATGGCCCTGACTGTCACCGGGGCGGGCGGGCTGGCGCTGCTGGGCGGGATGCTGCTGCTGGGGCATATCGCCGGCAGTTACGATCTGGACGTCGTGCTGGCGGCGGCAGGGCGGGTGCAAACTCATCCGTGGTATCCGGTCGTGCTCGGCCTGATCGCGCTCGGCGCGTTGACCAAGAGCGCCCAGTTTCCGTTCCAGTTCTGGCTGCCGCACGCGATGGCGGCGCCGACGCCGGTGTCGGCCTATCTGCATTCGGCCACCATGGTGAAGGCCGGTGTGTTCCTGCTGGCGCGGCTATGGCCGGTACTGGCCGGCACCGAGGAATGGTTCTGGATCATCGGCGGAGCCGGGCTGGCTTCGCTGGTGGTCGGCGCCTATCTGGCGATCTTCCAGCAGGACATGAAGGGCGTGCTGGCCTATTCGACGATCAGCCACCTTGGCCTCATCACGCTGCTGCTGGGGATGAACAGCCCGCTGGCGCTGGTGGCGGCGGTGTTCCACATCGTCAACCACGCCACCTTCAAGGCCTCGCTGTTCATGGCCGCCGGCATCGTCGACCACGAAACCGGCACCCGCGACCTGCAGCGCCTGTCCGGCCTGTACCGGGCAATGCCGATCACCGCCACGCTGGCGATGGTGGCGGCGGCGGCCATGGCTGGCGTGCCGCTGCTCAACGGCTTCCTGTCCAAGGAAATGTTCTTTGCCGAAACGGTTTTCCTCGACCGGCCGGAGTGGCAGCGCGTCATGCTGCCGCTGGCGGCGACACTGGCCGGGATGTTCAGCGTGGCCTATTCGATGCGCTTCATCCATCAGGTGTTTTTCGGCCCGGCCGCGCCGGACTTGCCGCACCAGCCGCACGAACCGACGCGCTGGATGCTGTTGCCGAGCGCCTTGCTGGTGCTTGCCTGCCTGCTGGTCGGCATGTTTCCGGCCCACACCATCGGGCCGTACCTGAAAACCGCGACCGACGCGCTGCTCGGCAGCGCGGCGCCTGCCTACAGCCTCGCGGTCTGGCATGGGCTCAACCTGCCGCTGCTGATGAGCGTCGCCGCCCTGATCGGCGGACTCGTGCTCTATCCCGTCTTTCTGCGGCGTCCCGGCCGCGCGGTGCCGCTGCTTGAACGACTGGACGGCAAGCGCGCCTTCGACTGGACGCTGACCGCCCTCATGTCGGGGGCGGGCCTGGCGATGCGCTGGCTGTCGTCACCACGCCTGCAGGTGCAGCTGCTCCTGCTGTTCCTGGTCTCCCTCGGCGGCGCGCTGCTGCCGGTGCTGCTGCGGGGAACGGCCCTGGGCGAGCGCGCCGCCACCCCGTTCGATCCGGCCTTTGCCATCTTGTGGCTGGTCGGCGCGGTCTGCGCGGTGGCGGCCGCGTGGCAGGCCAAGTATCACCGCCTGGCCGCCCTGATACTGTCCGGCGGTGCCGGGCTGGCCACCAGCCTGACCTTCGTCTGGCTGTCCGCCCCCGATCTGGCGTTGACCCAGCTCGCGGTCGAGGTTGTCACCGCCGTGCTGATCCTGCTCGGCCTGCGCTGGCTGCCGCGCCGCGACGAGGCGCTGGCCGGCCGGGCGCCGGAAACGGCCGCGATGCATCTGCGGCGCGTGCGCGACCTGCTGATCGCCACGGCTTGCGGGCTGGGGCTCGCCGGACTCGTCTATGCCGTGCTGACCCGACCCGATCTTGAGGGCATCTCGACGTTCTTCATCGAGCAGTCGCTGCCGCAGGGCGGCGGGCTCAACGTGGTCAACGTGATCCTGGTCGATTTCCGCGGTTTCGACACCTTCGGCGAGATCACCGTGCTCGCGGTCGTCGCGCTGACGGTATTCGCGCTGCTGCGTCGCTTCCGTCCGGCACCGGAGAGCGTGCCGCTGCCGCGCCAGCAGCGCGAGCAGAACGCCGCGGAAGGCGCCGGAGAGGGCAGGGCGCCGGACCCGGCCGCCAGACTGCCTGACGGCTATCTGATGCTGCCGGCGGTGCTGGTGCGCCTGTTGCTGCCGATGGCGATGCTGGTGTCGCTGTTTTTCCTGCTGCGCGGCCACAACGCGCCCGGAGGCGGCTTCGTCGGCGGGCTGGTGCTGGCGACGGCGGTCATCTTGCAATACATGGTCGGCGGCACGGTGTGGGTTGAATCCCGCCTGCGCATCCGGCCGGTCCAGTGGATCGCCTTCGGCCTCCTGAGTGCCGCCATGGCCGGGGCCGGCGCCTGGCTGAAATCGACGCCTTTCCTCTCCAGCCTGGCCTGGCACGGCACCTTGCCGCTGCTTGGCGAGATCCACCTGTCGAGCGTGCTGCTGTTCGATCTGGGCGTCTACCTGCTGGTGGTGGGGGCGACGGTGCTGATGCTGGTCGCTATTGCCCACCAGTCCTTGCGCGCCCAGCAAAGCAAAACCGCAACAACCCCGGGAGGGCTTTGATGGAAATCGTACTGGCCCTGGCGATCGGCATCATGGCCGGATCGGGCGTTTACCTGCTGCTGCGACCGCGCACCTTCCAGATCATCATGGGGCTGTCGCTGCTCGGGTATGCGGTCAACCTGTTCATCTTCGGCATGGGGCGGCTGCGGGTCGGCAATGCGCCGGTGATCGACCCGGCCCAGGGCGGCAACCCGGCGCTGTACGCCGACCCGGTGCCGCAGGCGCTGGTGCTGACCGCCATCGTCATCGGCTTTGCCACCACCGCCCTGTTTCTCGTCGTCCTGCTCGCCTCGCGCGGGTTGAGCGGCACAGACCACGTCGATGGTCGGGAGCCTGAAAAAGAATGATGCACGCCCGTCGTTTCCCCCCGCCGTGCCGCCACGGCCGCCTGACTAGCCCGCCGTTCCGTTGCGGAGGGCGCCGATGAGCGGCTGGCAACAACATCTGCCCATCCTGCCGGTGCTGCTGCCGCTGCTGGCCGGCGCCGTGCTGCTGACGCTCAGCGAAACGCGGCGCGGTACGCGCGCGACCATCGCCCTGATCGCCACGCTGGCCCAGCTGGCGGTCGCGCTCGTCCTGTTTGCCATGGCCGCCGGCCTGCTGTCCGCGCCGTGGAGCGGGCGATCGGCGTCTATGCGCTGGGTAACTGGGCCGCCCCTATCGGCATCGTGCTGGTGGTGGACCGGCTCGCCACCATCATGCTGTGCCTGACGGCCGTTCTGGGGCTGGCGACGCTGGTGTATTCGCTGGCGCGCTGGGAGCGGGCCGGCGTGCATTACCTGACGCTGTTCCAGTTCCTGCTGATGGGGCTGAACGGGGCGTTCCTGACCGGCGACCTGTTCAACCTGTTCGTGTTCTTCGAGGTGCTGCTGGCGGCGTCCTACGGACTGGTGCTGCACGGCTCGGGGCCGGCCCGGGTCAAGTCCGGCTTGCACTACATCGTGGTCAATCTGGTGGCTTCGCTGCTGTTCCTGATCGCCGCCGCCCTCATCTACGGCATCACCGGCACGCTCAACCTGGCCGATCTGGCCACGCGGGTGCCCGCGCTCGCCGCCGCCGACCGCACCCTGTTCGACATCGGCGCCGCGCTGCTCGGCATCGTGTTTCTGGTCAAGGCCGGCGCGTGGCCGCTCAACTTCTGGCTGCCCGCCGCCTACGGGGCGGCCGCCGCGCCGGTGGCCGGCGTGTTCGCCATCCTGACCAAGGTCGGCGTCTACGCGGTGCTGCGGCTGGAAACCCTGCTGCACGTTGCCGGCGCGCCTGCGCCGTTCGGCGGCGACTGGCTGTTCAGTCTGGGCCTCTTGACCATCGCCACCGGTACGCTGGGCGTACTGGCTTCGCAGCAACTGGAGCGGCTGGCGGGCTTTCTCGTCATCGTGTCGTCCGGCACCCTGCTGGCCGCGATCGGCTTTACCGGCACCAGCATGACCGGCCCGGCCCTGTTCTACCTGGTCAGCTCGGTGCTCGGCAGCGGTGCCTTCTTCATGCTGATCGAGCTGGCCGAGCGCGACCGTTCCGCCGCTGCCAGCCTCCTCGCCGTCAGCTTCGAGGCCTTCGGGCTGGAGGATGCCCACGGCTCCGAGCACCCGGACGACATGGCGGGCGTCGCGATTCCGGCCGCCATGGCCTTCCTCGGCCTGTCCTTCGTGTCCTGCGCGCTGCTGCTGACCGGCCTGCCGCCGCTGTCCGGCTTTGTCGCCAAGTTCTCCCTGCTTGCCGCCGCGATCGCTGCCGTGCCGGAGGCAGGCGCGACGCTAGCCTGGCTGTTCATCGCCGCCTTGCTGCTGTCCGGTCTGGCCGGGGTTATCACGCTGTCGCGCCTCGGCATTCTGGTGTTCTGGAGTACCGCACGCAGCGTGCCGCGGCTGCAGTGGCTCGAGGCTGGCCCGGTCGCGGGACTGATCCTGCTGTGCGTGATGCTGGCGATGGGGGCGGGGCCGGCCATGGCGTATTTCAACGCCACGGCTGCCTCGCTGCACGATGCGCGCGGCTATGTCGGCGCCGTGCTGCCGGCCGGCGGGGCGGGGGGGGCGAAATGAAACGCAAATCCCTGCTGCCGATCCTGCCGGTCTTCCTGCTGGCCATGTGGCTGCTGCTCAACGACAGCCTCGACGCGGGGCAGATCGTGCTCGGGCTGGCGCTCGCCGTACTGGTCACGCTCGCCGCCCGGGCGCTCCGGCCGCTGCCGGCCTGGCCGCACCGTCTGCATGTGGCGATCGGGCTGATCGTCCACGTATGCATCGACGTCGTCCGTTCCAATCTGGCGGTGGGCAGCATCGTGCTCGGCGCTTCCCGGCGCCAGCCGCATGTCGGCTTCATGCGGATTCCGCTCGATATGCGCGACCCGCACGGTCTGGCGATGCTGAGCATGATCATCACCGCCACGCCCGGCACGGTGTGGTCCGGGCTTGATCCCGACAGCAACGTGCTGACGCTGCATGTCCTCGACCTGCAGGACGAAGCGGTATGGCTGCGGACGATCAAGCAGCGTTACGAACGCCCCCTGATGGAGATATTCGAATGAACGCCGTTCTTGCCTGGGCTGTCGGCTTCGCCCTGGTCTGTTTTGCCGTCGCCATGGTGTGCGCGACCATCCGGCTGCTGCGCGGCCCCACTGCCGAAGACCGCGTGCTCGCCCTCGACACCCTCTACATCAACGGAATGCTGACCGTGTTGACGCTGGGCATCGGCTTTGGGTCGGCCATTTACTTCGACATTGCGCTGCTGATCGCCCTGTTCGGTTTCGTCGGCGCCGCCGCCATGGCCAAATTTCTGCTGCGCGGAGAGGTGATCGAGCCATGAATCTCGCCGATGTTCCGCTGTGGGCAGCCTTGCCGGCCGCGCTCCTGCTCGCCGGCGGCGGCCTGCTGACCCTGGTCGGCTCGCTCGGCCTCTTGCGGCTGGACGTGTTCTACGCGCGCATCCATGCCCCCACCATGGGCAACACGCTCGGCGCCGGCTGCGTGTTGCTGGCCTCCATTCTCGTCTCGTCGGCGCTGGCGCAACGGCCGGTCATCCACGAGGTGCTGATCACGATGTTGATCGTGGTGACATCCCCGGTCACGGCCATGCTGCTGATGCGCGCCGCCATGTTCCGCCACCGCGGCTGAGGCCTTCCCCCGGCGTCCTTCCAGTTGACTGCTGCGCCCGTTCCGTCTGCTGGGCGTCGCGGACACGCTGATCCGCGCCACGGCTTCGATGTACGGCCGGGCGCGGCCGTCCGTTCCTCCTGAACGCCGTCCGGTCCGCCCGCGGGTTTCTTGCCCGCCCTGACCACCGCCGCCGCTGCTCCGGCTTCATTCGGCATCTGCCGCCAACCTCCGGCCGGCTCGCGCATTTTTATATCTTCTTTACATACATCCCCTGTTTTTTAACCCGGATTTTGCGGTTCGTTCCCTACAGTTACAGGGTCTGTTACTGACAGGGGATTTGTAATGAGCGATCTGATTTGGCTGACAGCTCTTGCCGCGCTCTATCTGGGCATGCAGGGCTTGATGTCGGTTTACGCGACGTTGTCGCGGAAGGAGGCGTGATGGGTACGCTGACGTGGGTGGCCGGCGCGCTGGCGCTGGCTTTGGGCGTGTGGCTGGTCTATGCGCTGTTGAACGCGGAGGACATAGCATGATGACTTCGTTCGCCATGTTGCTGGGGCTGTTCATGCTCCTGTTGACCCTCAGCGCCCGACCGATGGGCGCGTGGATGGCGCCGCTGGCCGACGGCACCTTGCCCGGACGCTGGCGGCGCATCGACGCCGCGCTGCTGCGCATCTGCGGCTTGCGCAACGAGAGCATGGGCTGGCGCGACTACACGCTGGCCTTGCTGGTGTTCAACTTGGTCGGGGCGCTCGCGCTTTACCTGCTGCAGCGCGTACAAGGCGGCCTGCCGTTCAATCCGCAGCATTTTGGCGCGGTGGCGCCGGACTCGGCATTCAACACCGCGATCAGCTTCGTCGCCAACACCAACTGGCAGGGTTATGCCGGCGAAAGCACGATGAGCTATCTGACCCAGATGCTGGGCCTGACCGTGCAGAACTTCCTGTCGGCGGCGACCGGCATCGCGGTGGCCTTTGCGCTGATGCGCGGCTTTGCCCGGCGCGAAACCGGCGATCTCGGCAACTTCTGGGCCGACATCCTGCGGATTTCGCTGTATCTGCTCCTGCCGCTGTCCATCGTGCTGGCGCTGGCGTTCGTCAGCCAGGGCGTGCTGCAGAACCTGTCCGGCTACCTGAGCTTCACCGGCCTGGCCGGACACGAACAGACGCTGGCGATGGGGCCGGTGGCCTCGCAGGAGGCGATCAAGTTGCTGGGCACCAACGGCGGCGGCTTCTTCAACGCCAACTCGTCGCATCCGTTCGAGAACCCGAACGAGCTGTCCAACCTCTTGCAGATGCTGGCGATTTTCCTGATCCCGGCCGGCCTTACCCATACCTTCGGCCGTGTGGTCGGCGACCGGCGGCAAGGCTGGGCGATCTATCTGGCGATGAGCGCGATGTTCATCGCGGCCGCCTTTGCCGTGGCCTATTTCGAATCGCAGGGCAATCCCGTGCTCGCCGCACTGGGGGCGGATGGCAGTGTCGGCAATCTGGAAGGCAAGGAGATGCGCTTCGGCATCGCCGGCACCAGCCTGTTCGCCGCCGTGACCACCGCCGCCAGCTGCGGCGCGGTCAACGCCATGCACGATTCCTTCACCGCGCTGGGCGGGATGATCCCGATGTGGTTGATGCAGCTGGGCGAAGTGGTGTTCGGCGGCGTCGGCTCCGGCCTGTACGGGATGCTGGTGTTCGCCGTGCTGGCGGTGTTCGTCGCCGGGCTGATGGTGGGCCGCACGCCGGAGTATCTGGGCAAGAAGATCGAGGCCTTCGACATGAAGATGGTGGCGATGGTGATTCTGGCCACGCCGACGCTGGTGCTGGCCGGCACCGCCGTCGCGGTGGTGATCGAGCCCGGTCTGGCCGGGCTGGCCAACCCCGGCGCCCACGGTTTCTCCGAAGTGCTGTATGCCTTCTCGTCCGCCGCCAACAACAATGGCAGCGCCTTTGCCGGCCTGTCCGCCAACACGCCGTTCTACAACGGCATGCTGGGCGCGGCGATGTGGCTGGGCCGCTTCGCGGTGATCGTGCCGGTGATGGCACTGGCCGGTTCGCTGGCTGCCAAGAAAACCCTGCCACAGACCGCCGGCAGCATGCCGACCCACGGCGGCCTGTTCATCGGCCTCTTGATCGGCAGCGTGCTGCTGGTCGGCGCGCTGACCTATCTGCCGGCGCTGGCGCTGGGGCCGGTCGTCGAACATCTGGCGATCTGGTCCGCCCACTAGGAGTTCATCATGTCCGATAAAAAAATGACTTTGCCGCTGCTGGACCCGGTGCTGCTGCGCCCGGCGCTGCGCGACGCCTTCCTCAAGCTGGCGTGGCGCGAGCAACTGAAAAACCCGGTGATGTTCGTCGTCTATCTCGGCAGCCTGCTGTGCAGCGTGCTGTGGGTGCAGGCGCTGCTGGGGCAGGGCGACGCTCCGGCCTGGCTGACCGGCGGCATCGCGGTCTGGCTATGGTTTACCGTGCTGTTCGCCAATTTTGCCGAAGCGCTGGCCGAGGGCCGCAGCAAGGCGCAGGCCGCCAGCCTGAAAGGGCTGAAGAAGGCGACCTGGGCGCGCAAGCTGGGCGCGCCCTACCGCCACGGGGCCAGCTTCACCGAAACCGAATCGTTCGAGCTGCGCAAGGGCGACGTGGTGCTGGTGCAGGCGGGCGAGGTGATCCCTTGCGACGGCGAGGTGATCGAGGGTATCGCTTCGGTGGACGAATCGGCCATCACCGGCGAATCGGCGCCGGTGATCCGCGAATCCGGCGGCGACGTCGGCTCGGTGACCGGCGGCACCCGCGTGCTGTCCGACTGGATTGTGGTCAAGGTCACGGTCAATCCCGGCGAGACCTTCATCGACCGCATGATCGCCATGGTGGAAGGCGCCAAGCGCCGCAAGACGCCCAACGAGATCGCGCTCACCATCCTGCTGCTGGCGCTGACCCTGGTCTTTCTGCTGGTCACCGTCACCCTGCTGCCGTTCTCGGTCTACGGCGTCAACGCCGCCGGCAGCGGCGAGGCGGTGTCGCTGCCGGTGTTGCTGGCGCTGCTGGTCTGCCTGATTCCGACCACCATCGGTGGCCTGCTGTCCGCCATCGGCGTGGCGGGCATGAGCCGGCTGATGGCGGCCAACGTGATCGCCACGTCCGGCCGCGCGGTGGAGGCGGCCGGCGATGTGGACGTGTTGCTGCTCGACAAGACCGCCACCATCACCTTCGGCAACCGCCAGGCGTCCGCCTTCGTGCCGGCCGCCGGCATCGGCCAGCAGCAGTTGGCGGAAGCCGCATGGCTGGCCTCGCTGTCGGACGACACGCCGGAAGGCAAGAGCATCGTGGTGCTGGCGCACCAGATCGCCGGGCGGCAGGCCGACCATCTGGAGGGGCGCCTGGGCACGGGCGGCCGCAGCCTGCTGAACGACCTGTATGACGGCCTGACGCCGGCCGGCGCCACCTTCGTGCCGTTTACCGCGCAGTCGCGCATGTCCGGCGTCAACGTTGCCGGGCGGCAGATCCGCAAGGGCGCGTCGGATGCCATCCGCCGCCACGTGGAAACGCTGGGGGGCACGTTCAGCCCCGCCGTGCAGCAGCAGGTGGACACGATCGCCAGTCGCGGCAGCACGCCGCTGGTGGTGGCCGAAGGCGCGCAAGTGCTGGGGGTGGTGGAACTGAAGGACGTGGTCAAGCCCGGCATCCGCGAGCGTTTCAGCCAGTTGCGCGCCATGGGCATCAAGACGGTGATGATCACCGGCGACAACCGCCTGACCGCCGCCGCCATCGCCGCCGAGGCCGGCGTGGATGATTTCCTGGCCGAAGCCACTCCGGAAGCCAAGCTGGCGATGATCCGCGACTACCAGAGCCGCGGCCAACTGGTGGCGATGACCGGCGACGGTACCAACGACGCGCCGGCGCTGGCGCAGGCCGACGTGGCGGTGGCGATGAACAGCGGCACGCAGGCGGCGCGCGAGGCGGCCAATATGGTCGACCTCGATTCCAGCCCGACCAAGCTGATCGAGGTGGTGGAAATCGGCAAGCAGATGCTGATGACGCGCGGCGCGCTGACCACTTTCAGCCTTGCCAACGACGTGGCCAAGTACTTCGCCATCATTCCAGCGGCGTTCGCGGCGACCTATCCGCAACTGGGCGCGCTGAATGTGATGGGGCTGGCCAGCCCGGCGTCGGCCTTGCTGTCGGCGGTGATCTTCAATGCGCTGATCATCATCGCGCTGATCCCGCTGGCGCTGAAAGGCGTGCGCTACCGCGCACTGGGGGCGGACGTGCTGCTGCGGCGCAATCTGCTGGTCTATGGCCTCGGCGGCCTGCTGTTGCCGTTTGCCGGCATCAAACTGATCGATCTGGTGCTGACCGCACTGGGTCTGGTGTAAGGAGATCGTCATGATCAAGGATTTTGTGTTGCCGCAGGCGCAGGAAGAAACCAGAAGCAGCGTGCTGTTTACCGCGCTGAAAATGGTGGTCGGACTGAGCGTGGTGCTGGGGCTGGTGTATCCGCTGGCGGTCACGGGGCTGGCGCAGCTGTTGATGCCGGCCCGCGCCAACGGTTCGCTGCTTGAGCAGAGCGGCAAGGTGGTCGGCTCCGAGCTGATCGGGCAGTCCTTCGACCAGCCAGGACAGTTCTGGAGCCGCCCGTCCGCCACGGCCGAGTCGCCCTACAATGGCGCGGGTTCCGGCGGCAGCAACCTCGGGCCGTCCAATCCGGCCCTGGCCAAGGCGGTCGCCGAGCGCATCGCCGCGATCCGGGCCGCCGGTCCGACGCCGGCGGGCCCGGTACCGCTGGATCTGGTCACGGCGTCGGGCAGCGGGCTGGATCCGCATATCAGCCTGGCGGCCGCACTTTATCAGGTGCCGCGCGTGGCCTGGCAGCGCGGGCTGGCACCGGCCAGCCTGCGGGAGCTGGTGATGGCGCAGGCCGAAACCGGCTGGTTCGACGGCAAGGACGACGCGCGCGTCAACGTGCTCAAGCTCAACCTCGCCCTGCCGTCGCACTGAGCGGCGCCCGCAAAACCCTGCCGCATCGTTGCGCCCGGCGGCAGGGGTGCTGCCGGGTGTTGTGAAGGATTCCAAACCGGCCGGGAGTTTTCCCGCCCACGGGGTTGGCCGCGAGCGGCCAGCCTTTTGTCATGAAACGACAGGCATGAACGATTTCGAACAACGTCCCGATCCCGATGCCTTGCTGGCCGCGCTGCCGCGCTCGCGCGGGCGGCTGAAACTCTTTTTTGGCGCATCCCCCGGCGTCGGCAAGACCTACGCCATGCTTGCGGAAGCGCAGGAGAAACGGGCGCAGGGGCTGGACGTGGTGATCGGCTGGGTCGATACCCACGGTCGCGCCGATACCGAGGCGCTGCTGGCCGGGCTGGAAGTGCTGCCGCGCCGGCAACTGGAATATCGCGGCAAGCAGGTGGCCGAGTTCGACCTCGACGCCGTGCTGGCGCGCCGTCCGGCGCTGGTGGTGGTGGACGAACTGCCGCACAGCAATGCGTCCGGCAGCCGGCATCCCAAGCGCTGGCAGGACGTGGAAGAGCTGCTGGCGGCGGGCATCGACGTCTACAGCGCGATGAACGTGCAGCATCTGGACAGCCTGAACGACGTGGTCAGCCGCGTGACCGGGGTCGAGGTGGGAGAAACGGTTCCGGATCATGTGTTCGATCTGGCCGAGGAAGTCCGGCTGGTCGACCTGCCGCCGGACGATCTGCTGGCCCGGCTGTCGGCCGGCAAGGTGTATCTGCCCGAGGTGGCGGAGCGGGCGGCCAGCCATTTTTTCCGCAAGGGCAACCTGATCGCGCTGCGGGAGCTGACGCTGCGGCGCATGGCCGACCGGGTCGACGACCAGATGCGCGCGCAGCGCGAGGTGCAGAGCCGGCCGCCGGTGTGGGGAACCTCGTTCGGCATGCTGGTGGTGGTGGATGCCGCCAATGGCGCGAATACGGTGCGTCAGGGCCTGCGTCTTGCCCGGGCGCTGGCGGCGCCGTGGCACGCCGTGTGGGTGGACAACGGCCACGCCCATGGCGCGGAGCGGGCGGCGGCGCTGGCGGCCTTGTCCCGGGCGGAAGAGCAGGGGGCGACCACGCTGGTGTTGTCCGGCTCGGACGCTGCCCGCCTGCTGGCCGACTATGCCCGTCGCCACAATCTGTCGCTGCTGGCGCTGAGCGACGGCGTGCGTCATGGGATGCTGCAGCGCCAGCTCGCGCGCCGCGCGCCGGAACTGAACCTGCTGCTGTTTCCCGGCGTGGCCGACCGGCCCCGGCGCCGGGCATGGTCCCGCCCGCAATGGAACGGGCGCGGCTGGCTGCCGGCCGCGCTGCTGTGCGGCGGCATCACCCTGCTGGCACTGCCGCTCCGGGGCGTGCTGGAGTCGACCAACCTGGTGATGTTCTATCTGCTGGGGGTGCTGGGCACGGCGGTGTACTACGGTCGCGGCCCCGCCGCCCTGGCCGCGGTGCTGTCGGTGGCGCTGTTCGACTTTTTCTTTATCCGGCCCTATCTGTCCTTTTCGGTGTCGGACGTCGAATACCTGATCACGTTCAGCGTGATGCTGATCGTCGGCCTCGTGGCGGGGCAGCTGGTCGCCAGCCAGCGCCAGAGTGCGGCGCAGGCGCGGCAGCGCGAGGCGCATACCCGCTACCTGTACGAGATGGCGCGCGAGCTGGGCTCGGCGCTGATGCCGGAACAGGTGGGCGAGATCACCGCGCGCTTCCTGCAGTCCAGCCTGAGGGCGCGCACCAGCCTGTGGCTGCCGGACAAATCCGATGACGGGCCGCTTGCCGCCCAGCAGCCGGGTCCGCTCGATGTCGATCCCGCCATCGTCCGCTGGTGCTTCGACCATGCCGAGCCGGCAGGGCGGGGCACCCACACGCTGCCGACCTCGGCGCTGCTCTATCTGCCGCTGAAGGCGCCGATGTGCACCCGGGGCGTGCTGGCGCTTGGGCTGCCGGATGAAACCCTGCTGACCGACCCGGACAACCGCCGCTTGTGCGACGCGGTGGCCGCGCTGGCCGCGCAGACGCTGGAGCGCCTGCACTACATCGAGGTGGCACAGCAGACCTTGCTGTCGATCGAGTCGGAACGGCTGCGCCACGCGCTGCTGGCGGCGCTGTCGCACGATTTGCGGACGCCGCTTACCGCCTTGTCCGGCAACGCCGAGGCGCTGTCGCAGTCGCTGCGCAGGGCCGGCCGGCCGGAGGCGGAGCAGGCGCAATTGCTGCTGGAACAAAGCCGTCGCATTGCGCGGCTGGTGACCAATCTGCTGGAAATGGCCCGGCTGCAGGCGGGCGGGGTGACCTTGCGGCAGGACTGGCTGCCGCTGGACGAGCTGGTTGGCGGCGCGATTGCGGCGCTGGGCAGCGCGCTGGACCCGCATCCGCTGCAATTGCAACTGTCGCCACAGCTGCCCCTGCTTTACGGCGACGCGACGCTGCTGGAGCGCGTGCTGGTCAACCTGCTGGACAATGCCGCCAAGTACAGTCCGCCCGGCAGCCCCATCAGCGTCAGCGCGGCCGTGGAACAAGAGCGCATCGTGCTGCGGGTGGCCGACCAAGGGCCGGGCCTGCCGCCGGGCGACCCGGAACGCCTGTTCGATCCCTTCAGCCGGGGCGAGCGCGAGTCGGCAATCGCCGGGGTCGGCTTGGGGCTGGCCATTTGTCGTACCATTGCCGATGTGCACGGCGCGACCCTGTCCGCGGCCAACCTGCCGCAAGGCGGCGCCTGCTTTACCCTTTCGCTGCCGCTGCGCGAGCAGCCCCAGCTTGATTTCGACCCCGAGAACCCGCCCTGATGAACGCCGCGACCCTATTGATTATCGAGGACGAAGCCGCAATCCGGCGCTTCGTCAAAGGCGCGCTGGAAGACGAAGGGCATCGCGTGTTCGAGGCGGAAACGCTGGCGCGGGGGTTGATCGAGGCAGGGACGCGCAAGCCCGATCTGGTGATTCTCGATCTCGGCCTGCCGGATGGCGACGGCATCAATCTGCTCCTGAATTTGCGCGGCTGGAGCGGCGTGCCGGTGATCGTGCTGTCGGCCCGGGTCGACGAGATGGACAAGGTCGTCGCGCTGGATGCCGGCGCCGACGACTATCTGACCAAGCCCTTCGGCGTCGATGAACTGCTGGCGCGGGTACGCGCGCAGTTGCGCCGTCACGGCATGGAGTCGAACGGCGGCGGCAGCGTGGTCCAGCTGGGCACATCGGTCCGGGTGGATCTGGTCGCGCGCAGCGTCATCCGCGATGGCATCCCCGTGCATTTGACCCAGCTGGAATACCGGTTGCTGGCAACCCTGATTGCCCATCGCGGCAAGGTGCTGACCCATCGTCAACTGCTGCGGGACGTGTGGGGTCCGAATTGTGTCGAGCAGAGCCACTATCTGCGCATCTATATGGCGCACCTGCGGCAGAAGATCGAGGACGACCCGGCGCGGCCCCGCTTCCTGCTGACCGAAACCGGCGTCGGCTACCGCTTGGCCGCATCGTAGCCGTGGAAGGCTGGTCGGCGGTGATGGCCGACGGCTTCCATGCCGGCGCATGGGGGCGGCTGGAGGAAGGGGCCGGTGGCGCCCGGATAAATGTCACGTAATTAATTGTGGCGGGGAGATGGTATTCTTTCCCGTCAGACATCCTGCCGAGGGCAAATCCCAATGTCGCTTCGTAACCACTTGCTCCGCCCGGGCCGCCTGCTGGCGGCCGTGGCGCTCTTGGTTACGGCATTTTTCAGTGCGGCGCTGGAGCCGCTCAAGGACTGGCCGACCGAGGCCGCCGCGTCCAGACAGGGAGGGCAGGCTGTTCGCCTGTATCGTGCCTGGATCGATCTGGTCCGGGGCATCGACAAGGCCGACGAAAAGGCCAAACTCGTCGAGGTGAACCAGTTCTTCAATCACCGCATCCAGTATCTGGACGACATGACGGTCTGGGGGCAGAGCGACTACTGGGCGACGCCGCTGGAGATGTTCGGCAAGGGCGCTGGCGATTGCGAGGACTTCGTGATCGGCAAGTACCTGACCCTGCGCGGGCTTGGTGTCTCGCCGGAAAAGCTGCGTCTGGTCTACGTCAAGGCCCGGATCGGCGGCGCACAGAGCTCGGTGACCCAGGCCCACATGGTGCTGGCCTACTACACGGCCCCCGCCGCCGAGCCGCTGATTCTCGACAATCTGGTTACCAGCATGCTGCCTGCGTCGCAGCGGGCTGACTTGACCCCGGTGTTCAGCTTCAACGCCGAAGGCATGTGGGTTGGCGGCGCCTCGCAGAATCGCGGCGTCGAACGTCTCAGCCGCTGGCAGGAGCTCCTGATGCGCGCGCGCAAAGAAGGTTTCCGTTTTTAAGAAGACATCATGAAACATTTATCCCTCATACAGCGGCTCTGGCTGCTGGTCCTGATGCTGTTCGTGCTGGCTTCCTGCGGTGCCTTGCTGGCCAACCTGCTGAATGCGCGCAACTATCTGGAGCAGCAGCTGACGCTGCAGAACACCAATACCGCCAATGCGCTGGCGCTGCTGATTTCCCAGAACGGCGCGGATCCGGCCATGGCCGAGACGCTGGTCAACGCCACTTTCGATCAGGGCCATTACCGCGCCATCCGCTGGCATGATGCCGTCGGTCAGCTCAAGCTCGGCCGGACTTCGCAATCGGAGGACGCTGCGCCGGCGTGGATCACCCACGTGCTGACGCTGAACCCGGTGCCGGGCCGTGCAAACGTCAATGCCGGCTGGATGCAGGCCGGGGCGCTGACCGTCGAGAGCAATCCCGCCTTCGCCTATGTTTCCTTGCAGAAGAGCCTGTGGCAAACCATGTTGTGGCTGTTGCTGGTCGGGCTGATGACGGGCTTGCTCGGGTCGCTCGACCTGAATCGTCTGCGCCGGGAGCTGGGCCGCGTGGTGGCCCAGACCCAGGCGATCAGCGAGCGCCGCTTTGTGCAGATCCCCGAGCCGTCCATTCCCGAGCTGGCCAGCGTCGTCCGCGCGATGAACAGCATGGTCGGCCACCTGCAGAAATATCTGGACGGCTTGACCCGGGAAGTCGACCAACTGCGCCGCGACAGCCTGAGCGACGCGGTGACCGGACTGGCCAATCGTGAGGCGCTGGCCCAGACCTATCAGAGTCTGCAGGACCAGGAGGGGGGCATCAGCGGGCACCTGCTGTTGCTGCGGGTCGACAATCTGGCCGAGCTGAACCAGTCTCTGGGGGGGGCGCGCACCGACGTCATGCTCAAGGAAATCAGCGCGGTGCTGACCACTGCGGTCGATACGTATCAGAACGGTTTGGCGGTTCGCTTGCGCGGAGCCGATTTTGCCCTGCTGGTGCCGGAGCTTGCAGCTCCGGCGGCCCGCGAACTGGCCCAGAAACTGTGTGACCAGATCGCCCTGTTCCAGAGCATGGGGCTGACCGATCGCAGCGGCGTGATCCATGTGGGCATGGTCAGCTTCGAGCCGTCGAACAAGCTCGGAGAATTGCTGGCGCGAGCCAACCAGGCGCTGACACAGGCGGCTCTGCAAGGGGAAAACAGCTGGTTCCTTGACACATCGGGCATGGCGCTTTCGGCCAGCACGGATCGGGACTGGCGCGCCCTGATTGAAACAGCCTGCCGCGAGCAGCAGCTCGAATTGACCTGGTATCCGATTGTCGGCGGTGCAGGACAGGCCCTCTGGCACGAAGGCATGCTGTTCAGGCCCGCCACCCCGGACGAGCCGGTGATTCGCGCCTTCAGCCTGCTCTCGCAGAGCCTGAGGCTGGGGTTGACGCACCTGCTCGATCTGGCCGCGCTGGATCTGGCTTTGGCACACAGTCCCGTCGGGAAGGTCGCGATCAATTTCTCGCCCG